>CALCOW010000314.1 GCA_937899935.1 uncultured Phycisphaerae bacterium | reverse complement strand
TTTGGTTGCCTGATGCCATGGAAGGTCCTACGCCAGTCAGTGCGTTGATTCATGCCGCGACCATGGTGACGGCAGGCATCTACTTGTTGGCTCGTACTTATCCACTGTTTACATTGGGATGGGAGCCAGGTGATCCATATCCACTCACACTCTCGGTTGTGGCTTGGGTTGGAGGTTTGACCGCGCTGTTTTCGGCCACCATCGCCATGGCGCAATATGACATCAAGCGCATCATGGCCTATTCAACGGTTTCGCAGTTGGGCTACATGTTCCTCGGTCTGGGTGTACTCACGAGTTATGGCGCGGCTTTTCATGTCTTTACGCATGCCTTTTTCAAAGCCGCACTCTTCCTGACCTGTGGAGCCATCATGCATGGTTTTGCTGGCCAACTGGATTTGCGAAAACTCTCTGGACTGCGGCACATAAAAGGATGGCGTATTACCGCCTATGCAATGCTTATTGGATGTCTCTGTTTGGCGGGATTCCCCTTTACGAGTGGATACGTGTCAAAGGACGCCATTTTGGCTGAGGCGTTTGTGACTCATGGTCATGGATTTACCGTACTCGGTTGGATTGCACTGCTCACCGCGCTGCTCACGGCCTACTACACCTTCCGTGTCTGGTTCCGCGTTTGTGCTGGTCCAGTCAGCTACGAACCGGGCGATGAGTTGCACGATCATGGCGGTGATCATGGGCACTTCCATCCGCATGCACCGCGGTTGGCGATCAACTCGGTTTTAGTCATCATTGCGATTGGCTCACTGGTGGCAGTCGTTCCATATGCCTGGGGCAAGTTCTTTGGTAGCGACTGGGTTGCCTCAGTTGTTATGGACTCGAGTGCAAGCGAAGGTGTGCCAAAGGCATTTTGGAATGAAGCAGATGTGAATCTTTATAAAGAAGAAGTCCATGCGATTGAAGAGCATCCAACACTGTTGGGTGGTGATCCGCACGTAGTGATGTATGTGTTGTCTGGAGGAATTGCGATTTTGGGAATTGCCATTGCCTTCTATCTCCATTTATGGCGTCGGCAATCAGCAGATCGTCTTCGCAGTATCTTGCGAGGGAATTCAATTACTGGCTGGATTCCGCGCGGTATGGAGCGCAAGTGGTACGTTGACGAAGTGTACGACATACTTATTCGTACGCCCTTATGGGTTTTTGGCCAGATCTGCGCTTTGTTCGACCGTTACATTATCGATATTGCCATTGTGAACGGCATTGCATCGATTCCACGCCTATGCGGTCGTGTTTTACAAGGGTTACACAATGGCGTGCTGCAGTCATATGCCGTGACCATGGCTGGTGGAGCGGGTCTGATTATCGTCGTGGTTATCTACTTACCTGATCTCGTTGAGGTCTTCCAGAATTGGATGGGAGGCCCTGGCTCATGAGCATCATTGTTCCTGGACTATTGATGTTGATTCCGCTGGCTGGCGCGCTGGCGATTTTGGTCATGCCCGGAGGAAAGGCAAAATGGGTGGCCGCAGCCTTTAGTGCATTGGCGCTGGGGTACAACATTGTCTTAGCCATCCTCTATCAATCTTGGGGTACTTCTGAGTTCGGTTTTGCAGCCCAGTTCGAATGGTTGAAGCTCCTAAACATCTCATTCAGTTTGGGCATTGACTCAGTATCGATGTTGCTCGTTCTTCTGACCACACTGATGTCACTCATTGCGATCGTTGGGGCCTTCTCTGATATCAAGAAACGACGACGTGAGTTTTATGCCTGGATGCTCGTACTCGAAGCAGCCATGATTGGTGTGTTTATCGCTCGTGACCTGATCCTGTTCTACATTTGCTTCGAAGTCACGTTGATACCGATGTTCTTTCTCATCGCTATCTACGGCGGAAAAAATCGTGGTGCCGCAAGTGTTAAGTTCTTTATCTACACATTCACCGGTTCAATTCTAGCGCTCGCAGGTTTACTGTACGTTGTTTGGTCATATGCCTTAGCTCATAACGGTCAGTGGAACTTCTCAATCGAAGCGCTCACGAACTACGCAGCACTGAATCTGACGGCCTTGGAGCAGGGCTGGGTGCTCGCAGCGCTGCTCGCTGGTTTTGCTGTGAAGATACCAGTCTTCCCGGTGCACACTTGGCTGCCATTGGCACATACAGAAGCACCGACGGCAGGATCGGTGATCTTGGCAGCAATTCTGCTCAAGCTCGGAACCTATGGTGTTTATCGTTTTGTGCTACCCATGTTGCCAGAAGGTGTTGTCAATTGGGCGCCCATCATTGCCATCTTTGCCTTGATTGGAATTCTCTATGCAGCATTGATTTGTTGGGTCCAGACCGACGTCAAACGTTTGGTTGCCTATTCCTCGGTGAGTCACCTGGGATTTTGCGTGCTCGGATTAATTGCGCTCAATCCGATGGGGCTTGACGGTGCCGTGCTCTACATGATCAATCATGGTCTTTCGACCGGCGCTTTGTTCTTGTTGGTTGGAATGATGTATGAGCGTTATCACACCAGGGACATGGGATCGATTGGAGGGCTGGCGCGTCTCATGCCGCTCTGGTCTTTCTTCATGGTCTTCTTCGTGCTGGCCTCAGTTGGCCTGCCAGGTCTCAATGGGTTTGTCAGTGAATTTCTATGCCTCATTGGTACGTATGCGGCCAATGCCGATGCCGTTTCTTATCCAGGCGTGCTCGGTCCTTGGTATGCCGCCATTGCGGTACTCGGCATTGTCTTGGCCGCGATGTATCTTCTCATCATGGTTGGCAAAGTTGTCTTTGGGCCCGTCAAAACACCAATGCCGAAACATGATGATTCTGCGGGGCTATCACAGGATCTCAATGCTCGTGAAATAGGTGTCTTAGTACCACTTGCAGCACTTTGCATCTTTATCGGTGTACAGCCCAGCCTGTTCACCGATGCCATTGCAGGTTCTGTTGAGTCAACGTTGGCCCGGTATCCTGAGACCGTTCGGAAAGAGCGGGTTGCCAATCAGCGGCAAGAACAACCAGTGGTCCTTATGAATCAATGGGGGTCAGAAGTGGGATCTCTTCGTCTCTTGTTGGTCCAACCCGAAACATTGCGAAAGGAGGATCAAGATGGTTGAGAAGCTATGGCTACTTATTCCTGAGATGATTCTCTTTGGTGGTGTTGTGGTTGTCATGATTCTGGGATTGAGTCCTAAGAAATATGTTCGAGACAAACTGGCCCTGGTGACCAGCCTGTTCCTTGTGGCCGCTTTCATCGTGACCGCATTGGTTTATAAGACGGATTCCCTTGTCGGTCTGGGAACAGTGATGCCATGGCTTGGTCCGTATGTAAAGTTATTGGTGAGCGCTGTTGGAATTCTGTTGGCCTTGCTGGCCGTCGGCATCATTGACCGCCGTTATGAATCGCGAGTTGCTGCTGGTAAAGAGCAATTCGATCCCATGCGTGTGAATCGCGGTGAGTTCTTTGCATTCTTCCTGCTGAGCTTGATCGGGGTCATGCTGGTTTGTAGTGCAAGTGATCTTATCTGGCTTTTCCTCGCGCTCGAGCTGACTTCACTACCGACCTATGTCATGGTGGCCATGAGTAGGGGATCAAAGCGGGCTCAGGAAGCAGCGGTCAAATATTTCTTCTTAGGTGCGATGTCATCTGGACTGCTGTTGTACGGCTTTGCACTGCTCTACGGCGCGACAGGGACCATTGTGCTGACGGATATGACCGCCGTACTCAGTGGTAGCTCCTCGAGTCAAGATCTTTTGGGTCAGCCAACGCTCATTTTGGGAATGATCTTGGCCATCTTGGGTATCTGTTTCAAGATCGCTGCAGCGCCATTGCATGTCTATGTTGTTGATGTCTATGACGGAGCAGCTGCGCCGGTCGCAGCGTTCTTGGCCTTCGTGCCAAAGGCCGCCGGCATGTTGGCGCTCATGCTGCTGGTAAGTTTAGTCGGTTGGACTGACATGCCACAGCCCATCCTCACTACGCTTTGGATGATTGCGGTTCTCACAATGACCGTGGGAAATATCGGCGCGCTGCTACAGCGATCAGTGAAGCGCATGCTGGCGTATTCCTCAATAGCGCATAG
>CALCOW010000313.1 GCA_937899935.1 uncultured Phycisphaerae bacterium | reverse complement strand
AAATGGATGCGGCTCGCCTGCTCAGGACCAATCAAATTCAAAAGTTTTTCTTTTGACCGCTCAAGGTCGGTCCGTCGGGAGGTATGAATCAAAACAATGGCCTCGGCCTTCCAAACCTCCAAAAGTGCAACAATATCAGCGACATGCAGGTGTTTGCCGCTTGTTGCTCGAGATCTGTGGTCTTGGTCAAAGAATGTACATTCTGAGATGACCACCTTCGCTTCAACAAAATCAGGGTTGTAAAGTGATGGCCCTAGCTGAGTATCCCCGGTATACGCCACAAGCGGAATTTCGAAAACATGTGTGATGGGCGTTCCAGCCTTTTTTAGATCACGGAGGCGATCTTGAGGCAGGTCACGATATTCATCACGTAGTTTACTTCGGTATTCGATCACCGCGTATGAAAGAGCAGGGACGGTATGGTCAGCCTGGATGGCCCGCAACATGATGTTGTTCTTGATCTCAAATTGCTCACCCGGGGCCAAGCCCACAATTTTGTGTTTTGTATGCTGTTGCTCAACATCAACCCAAGCAGCCATCATGTTCGATAATGCTGGCGCTAAGTCTTTGTGGCAAATACAGGTTCCAACCACCATTTTTTGGAACATACGTTGGCTAAAGTAATAAGGCAATCCAGCCACATGATCCATATGTCCATGAGAGAGAGCCACAAAATCGGATGCGAGGGCGATGCGTGGACAAAGTCCTATATCGAAAGCCAGGCTCAGTTCAGGGATTTGAACCACCGTTTGCTCACCAGCAATACTGATACCCTGAATGCGATATGGGGGGATATACAGAAAACCATTTTGGCCAACACGTGGTGGCTTACGAGGCAACATAATAAAAATCCTCCAAAATCCACACTTTCATGCAGATGGGGTGCAAGGCAGTGCATCCTAGAAACCTATTGACAGCCGTCAATAAGGAATCCCTTAAAACCGATCCAAATAAAACATAGTGTGTCTAACCATTGGACAGTTTGCGGCGGTCTCGGAATACTCTTAGAGAGGAACACCCCGAGATTGTCGGGTGATAGGAAACCACATGACAGACTCATCGCCACCAAATCCAAATCCAAATGGACCACAAGCCCAGCACGAAGCACTTGCCCAGAAGATAGACCAAGCCCTTGATGCGCTTGAGGCATCATCAAAGAGACTTGGTGTTTGGGCTGAGTCTGAGCTTGACCCACTACTTGAATCGGTGGCAAAATTTGCGATTAATGAGGGTGAAGTTCTCGAGCACACAGGGCAGAAACTACTTGATGAGCTTACAGAGTTGCGAGGAGAGCTCACAGCAGAAGAGGGTGCCTTATCAGGGTTTGCGGAGCGGGTCGAGGAGCTTATTAATCAGGCTCGAAAATCAATGGCCAGCGAAGATACTAATCCCCCTCACGGTTGATTATGAAGTACGCACAATGACTTGGTCGGCGATCTCCGACAACAGTAAACGTGCGTCACTGTCATCCAACACATCCAATTGATCTTTCGCGTTTTGAACGAAGGCTGCAGCTCGTTCCATAGAACGATCAACAGATCGACTTGCTAACAATTCAGAACGCACCGCAACAGCGTCGCCAGATCTCAAGTGGGCCATCATTGGTGCTTGTTGGCTTTCAGGGGTGTGACCAAAGTAATCAATCAAAGGTAATGTGAATTCACCAGCATCCATATCTTTCCCAGGGTGCTTACCAAGCAACTCCTGTTCACCCATTAGGTCCAATAGGTCGTCCCTAATTTGAAAGGCGATTCCTAGTGAACAACCGAATTGCCACATCGCCTTCACAACGTTGTCAGGGGCCCCAGCCAAGATGGCACCTAGCTCACAACAAGCACCAATAAGAGAAGCCGTTTTCTTTGAGATGATTTGAAAGTAGGTTTCCTCACTTATCGTTACATCATCCCGATGGCTCAGTTGAATAAGCTCACCCTCACACAAGGTGTTGGTGACATCACCTAATCGTAAATTGATGCTTGGATCACCAGCTTTAGAACAAAGGTGGAATGCATTGGAAATCAAATAGTCACCAAACATCACAGCAGTTTGATTACCATTTTGCTCATTGATGGTGGGTCCGTTACGTCGCATCTGAGCCAGGTCTAGTACATCATCATGTACAAGCGTAGCCATATGAATCATCTCAGTGACAGCAGCGACGATACGGTGTTTCTTGGTCAGTCCCTTTTTGTCTTTTAAGTAGGTGGTATTACAACCTAAACTTGAAACCAACAACAAGGTGGGACGCAACATCTTTCCACGATATCGGTTGATGTGAACACACAACTCACTAACAGCGGGAATATCACTTGTCAGTTGTTCCTCGAAGATTGAGGTGACATCATCAAGCTCTTGACGCAGGAGCTCAGCGAGTTCAGGACGTTGGTTCAAAAGTTCAAACATCTAATCAACTATATTCCATTCGATCAAAATACAAACTCATTTTTCAGCGACAAGGTAGGCAATCCAACCCTCACACGCTTCACCACAACGGGTGACTTCCCACTCTCCATTACCTTCCTCTGAGTCCTCATCAGATCCTTCCCAATATACGACCACTTTCGAGAAACCCGCCTCTTTTAACACTTCTTGTATTTCTGGAAGTGTCCATAGCCTCCACTCATAAGTAAATGCCTTTTCCATCCGAGATCCATCAGGAAACGAAAAATGAATATGGTTGATCGCATCCCCAGTAACAGGGCTGTAAGAGTGTTGGTCCCAAATGTATGTAAAGCCGTCGAGGTCTCGGTCTTCTTCCATCTCCAGAAAAGAATCACTTCCTCCATAGGCGTCAAGTAAGAACAATCCATCATCTGTGAGAGACTTATGTACAGATCTGAAGTAGGCGAGTAAATCTTTTCTGGTCTTGAACAAGTAATAACTAAAATTCATCGCCAGAACACTCTCAACCGGCTTGGTGTTGACGGTGTTGACGTCAGAATTAACAAATGAAATACGCGATCGCTCATTGTCAGCAAGGCGCTCTTTGACGCGATCAGCAGCCCAATCTAGAACGGTTTGGTCATTGTCAACACACACTGCTTCATTGTCTTTACGGAGTTTGACCCAAGCGGACGCGGTCAGGGCGGTGCCACAAAAGTCTTCTCTTATAGACGTTGCTTTCCGTTGGCGGCATTCACTCCAGACTTGGTCAATAATTTCACATTCTGACTCAGCGTCTTGTACAGATAACTCATACAGTTCATGGCGGTCGCTGTTCGCAGCATTACGCCAGCCCTTGTTTTTTCGCTTCTTTGACTTCTTGGTGGCCATTTCCTCACCACTATCTACTTTTTTTTGGTTTGCTATGACTATGGAGGATGTCATCTAAAATGCTCCTTCACTCTTCTAGGGGTACCCTAGATATCACAGTGTATGGGATGAGCCAACAATCTGTCTGTGCGAGAAAGACCAACCGTCTTGAAGGGGGCTCAGTTTACCCACCCGATGCACCCGCCAGCCGTTCAGGTGTGTCGTTTTGATCGGGTTCTTTGCCATCAATTTCAAGGGTCATGGTGGGGAAGGCAAATGTAAGGCCTTCTTTATTGAACTCATCCAAGATGCCAAGGTTTACTTCTTGAGATATCTGAAGGCCTTCAAGGTAGCTTCGGGTGCTATGCCAGTAAGTGCACCTTATTGACAACACTGATTCAGCAAAATCAGCAAAATTCACCTGCGGCAGCAACCCCGGCGGGTTTTTGGTTTTTTCATTGATGATCTTTTGAACGATTTCAACACCGCGGGCAAGCTCTTCAGGGGAAGTTGAATACCCAACACCAATAAGAAGGCTGCAGCGAACGTGTGACCGTCGACTTATATTCTCAATGCGCCCTCGTGAGATCATTTCGTTGGGCATAGAGACAAAGGTTCCATCGGTGATTCGCAAGCAGGTGGAACGAAGGCCAATACTCTCAACACGACCACGGTCATCACCAATATGAATGTAGTCGCCTTCACGGAATGGTCTTTCGATCAGCAAGATAATGCTTGCAATGAAATTCTTCAGGGTGTCTTGAGCGGCCAAAGCAACAGCAAGACCAGTGACGCCAGCACCAGCCAAGATAGTGGCCGGGCTAAAACCGAGTTGAGAGAGTATTCGTACAAAGATTATCGCAGCCAGCAAGATGGAAATGGTCCTAGCAATAACACGGATAAGTGCCGCATCAAGACCATGCGGGTTGATGCGTGGCGAAGCAATAATGATCTCTGCCGTAAGAACACCAAGCGTTAGTATCGCCAAAACAAAAGCAATCAACATGATTGCTGAACCCATAACCGTAAAGACCACAAGAACATCACCAGAGATGAAGACATGGTGTTGCATAAAGTGATTTAAGGCTACAGCACAACCAGATACTAAAAGAAAAAATATCAAGTGCGCGACTCTGCCTGCGATTGTAATTGGCCGCTGTTGGCAGCGACGCATAATTACAAATCCAACTAATAGAATGACCGCGACGATAAACAAAGCGATACAGCCAGCTCCCCACTGCCAAAGAGCCTGGCCAAGAATGTTATAACCTGTCCAGGCGGGTAAATTTGCAATCCACGATGTTGGGATCAACCAACCAGGCTGGAAAAAATGCAGCCGATAGAGATCCCCATCTCCAGCGATTGGATCTAAGTGCTTTACTCTTTGATAGGCCGCTTCCGCACCTTTAAGTGTTCCTTTTGACACCACCCATTCACCCGCACGATCGCCGGTGTCAAGTTTCACTAAGTGGATAGGTACTTCACCAAAACGATAACTGCTTGGCCTTTGATCCTCTGGCATTTCAGCAATTTCTTTAGCATCAGGCAAAGTCTCCCAACTTGGGAGCGGCACCCGAATCAAGAGTTCTCGAAGAAACACCCCGGCGTCAGTTGCGGTTGACTGTTGAAATTCTGGGGCAGTTTGAGATACATCGAAACACCGAGTGATCAGGTTTTGAATCCAGTCAAGTTGTTCTTGGGAGC
>CALCOW010000312.1 GCA_937899935.1 uncultured Phycisphaerae bacterium | reverse complement strand
GGCGAAGCGAGGCCAAATGGGGGCAAGAACTGGCATTGGTCGACCCACCACTGCTTCGCTTGCCCGATTGGATTGGCTTAACGGTTCCTTATGGAGATCTCTGTCAATGGCAAATCGTAAGGCGGCGTGGGGAATCGAAATTGGAGCCCACGCTATTAAGGGTATTCGCCTGGAGCGTAATGGTGACTCTATAGAGGTTTCTGACTTTGCAGTGATTCCTCATACACGAGTGCTGACCACCCCAGATCTTGATGCAGACGAAATGGTGCGTTTAAGTTTGGGGCAGTTCATTGCCCAAAAGACGCTCGAAGGTGAACACTTGGTCATGACCGTCCCAGGGCATGCAGCGTTTGCTCGATTTGCCAAGCTGCCGCCAGTCGAACCGAAGAAGGTTCCTGACATTGTCAAATTTGAAGCGGTTCAACAAATTCCGTTTCCAATAGAAGATGTCGAATGGGACTATCAGACTTTTGCATCAGAAGACACGCCTGAAATAGAAGTAGGAATTTTCGCAATTACGCGTCAGCGCGTGCAAGAGCGCCTCGGGCTGTATGCCGAGTTAGGGCTTACCCCAGAAGCGTTAACCTTGAGTCCGTTGGGTGTCTATAACGCCATGGCCCATGACCTTGATCTGACTGAAGAGTCAGAGCCTGTCGTTTTTATTGATATTGGCACACAAGCCACAGATGTTATTGTGGCTGATGAAGGCCGGTGTTGGATTCGCTCATTCCCCTTGGGCGGAACACACTTTACGCAAGCAATAGCTGACGCTTTCAAGCTCAGCTACTCCAAGGCAGAAAAGCTGAAGCAAGAAGCCGCAACGAGTAAATATGCGAAACAAATCATGCAGGCAATGCGTCCTGTCTTTAGCGACCTACTCCAAGACCTTCAGCGATCGTTAGGTTACTATCAAAGTTTGCATCGAGATCGTGATCTTAAAACAATGGTTGGTCTGGGATCAACCATGAAAATTGCAGGCCTTCGTAAATTCTTGGGCCAGCAGCTTCAGATTAATGTCTCCCGACTGGACGAATATCGCAAGCTTCGTGTCACAGGTCGTGAGGCGGCGTCTTTTGCTGAGCACAGTGTGAATATGGCAAGTGCTTATGGCGCTGCACTCCAAGGCGTTGGTCTGGCGCCAATCGCTGCCAACCTCGTACCAGTGAAAATCCTTCGAGAGCAACTGTGGGCGGGTAAGACAAAATGGTTTGCGGCAGCAGCAGCGATTGTGGTGATTGGCGGGGCAATGACTTTATGGCGACCGCTTGTGGATTCTGGTGTCGCTACGGAGAAGACATCGCCTGAGGTGTCACGTGTTATTCGGACTGGTGGACAGTTGGTCTCACAATTGGAACAAGCAAAAACAACAGGTAATGCCGGTTTTGTTGCCGCCAATGTTCGAGGGATCCTCGATCAACGTCGCGTCTGGCCGTACTTACTTCATGATGTAGCAGATGCAGTTGCCAGTAGCGAGCCGCAGGAAGAACTGATCAGTGGTGATTTGGCTCAGGTTATGGCTATTGCGCCTGAGGATCGCCGATTGGTTTCCTTGGTCGATCTGTCGGGTGATTATTTGCCGCCCACCCAAGAAGATAAGCGGCGGCGGATCGCCGTCAAAATGACCGTTGATGTCAGTCATTCGGAGCCCGATGTATTTCTAAATAGCACGATCAAGAAGTGGTTAGCTGAAAACGGTGAACCGATTGGAGACCGTGCTGATGCGCCGTATCGGATCATCTCAGACAGTGTGAGTATTAATCCCGGCGAGGCACAACCAATGGTGTGGTCCGAGGCTGAATCGGCAGCCAACGGGAATGGCCAATCTGGCGGCGGCGAAGACGTTGGCGGCGGTCGCGGTGGCGGTGGCGGAGGCAATGTTGGTGGTGGTCGCGGTGGCGGAGGCAATGTTGGCGGTGGTCGCGGTGGCGGAGGCAATGTTGGCGGTGGTCGCGGTGGCGGTCGTGGTGGCGGCGGGCCTGCGATGAGTAGCGGTACGAGTGCTGGCAGCAATGCTGGTGGTGGTCGTGGCGGTGGAGGTGCCTCTAATGCAGGTACGGGTTCTTCCAGCTCGAATCAAGCGACTGGTGGTGACTCGATTACGATTGATGATGCCAATTTCGACATTGACACCATGGCACCGATACCGGAGGTCAAGTCAGCTTACCCAGACGGTGCAAAATTCACGCGGTTTCCAATCACTTTTGAGGTTGAGTTGTTGACGCCTCAACAAATTGCAGCGGCCCAGCGAAAAGCCAATGCACCTCAATCACCAAATTCAGAAGGGATGAACTGATGCAAGAAGTCACTGAGTGGCTGAAGGCCAACATGCTCATCGTGCTCTGTATTGTCATCATGATTGCAGCAGCGATTGGATTTCCCTGGTTCGCAGCAACAATGAACACAGGTGTACAGCAGCGTTTGAATACAAAGACGCGTGCACTGAGGGATCTTCGCAATATTCAAGAGTATTCCTTTGTTGCCCCCGGCGCCCAATCCGGGGTTGCTCCAACAAAGACAATTGTTAATCCAAAGCTTGTGAAACGTTACAAGGAGGCCGCGGCTATTCTTGTTAACGATTCAGATTCAATAAAGACACTGGCAATAGATCACAACAGGAAAAACTTTCTTCCGGTTACGCTGCCGAATAACATCACGTTGTTTCCGGCGCCTGACGACGAGCATAGGGAGGTCATCGGTCGGCAATTCTATGAGGCGTTGATGACCGAATATGCCAGTTTGTTTGATCTCATACAAGCTGGTTCGCCACCAGATCGTTCAACATTGGTTGAGGATCTGAGACGCTCGGCAGCTCAGTATCGAGATCAAATGCTCCAGAAGGACGTCAGTGACTCCCTGAATGAAAAAGAGTTTTCGCAACTTCAGGAATATCTTTCAGGTATTCGTACTGAACTCGATAGTAAGGCGGCGCAGTCGATCAAAATTTATGGTGACACTTCCTCCCTGGTATTGCCGACCTTCTCTGCAGCTGACCCACCAACCATTGGTCAGATGTTTAACTGGCAGTGGACCTACTGGGTGACACGTGATGTTTTAGAGGGTGTTGCCTCAGCGAATGCAGCGAGTGCGAGCGTTGCTTCAGCGCCTGTCAAGCGGGTTGTCTCTTTGAGTGTGGCTCCACTTCCAATAGAGCCACAAGGCTCTACCTCTCCGCCGAACTGGTCTTCGCAAGTGAAGAAAAACTACGCTATTTCAGTGACCGGGCGAGGCAACAATGGCTTGTATCAGGTGGTCATGGTGAACCTTGAGTTGGTTGTAGAAACAAATCGCATTCCCGAAGTTCTTGATGCATTAGCCAAACAGAACTTCATCTCTATTGTTGATCTGGATGTGTACGAAGCCAACACTTCAGCTGACCGACGTGTTGGCTACTTTTACGGAACTTCGGCAGTCTCTAACATTCAACTCACGTTAGAGACAGTTTGGTTTAAGGATTGGTTGATGCCATATTTGCCCGCAGAGACTCGGGCCGCAATTGGCCTGCCACCTCTTCCGGTCGCCCAATCAGGATCAAATATGCCAAACGCCCCTGGATCAGGCCCTCCTCAATATTGAGTTCTCAGTGAGGTATCACCAGGGCATTTTGATGAAAACGGACAGAGCATGAAGCGACTTAAAGGAGTTGATCTATGAAAACCAAGGGCGTACCCGTATGGGAGCTATACCTTGAGTGGCTTGTGCTAGCGATTGCGGTCATATTATTTATCTACTTTGTAGGTAGTCAATTTGTTGGTACGCCAAATTCTGTGAAGCTTGATGGGAAAGAGCTTTCCCCCGGCGAAGTTGATGACTACCTGGACGGCATTGCACGATCAATCAATCAGCGTCTCGGTGAATCTGCAGAGCCGGGTGTGAATATTCAAGATCCAGAAGCGAACCTTCCGCAAATTCAAGCAATGCTTGGTGAGGGTGTTTCTCCAAAATCGAGATGGTCGCTTCCGGTGATAGCAGCACTTGATACCAATGAATCGGTCTCAGGCGCCACCTCAATTACTGCTGGACTGCCTTATCTGGAGCCGCAGCCACCGAGTCCATCGCAGGTTTCAGCGGAGCAGTTCTTTAATACGGTGACGCCCGAAGTCCGTGAGGAGTACAAATCTCTGGCAGAGCATCTTCCTGAAGCAGAACCATACGATGTCACTTGGGTCACTGCGAAGTCAGAAGTTGATCTTGCTGATCTGTTGGTTCTTTATCGAGATGGTATTGCCGAGAAGGCTCGACCATTTCGCCCCAACTGGTTTGATGGCCGTGTCGATGTTCTTGATGTTATTGTTGAACGAGAAGAACTGGTTGATGGCGCCTGGACAAATCCCATCATCTTGGATCCTCTCGAATCACAGGTATCGATTCGGGAGAAGCTGGATGGCTCGAAAACGACCGGGCAACGAGATGAGATATTAGCCCAAGCGCGAGATAGCGAGCAGCAAGAGTCGATGCTGAGGCCTGCCTTTTATCCTCTGCGAGAGAGCACTTCTTGGCGTCTTGATTCGGAGTCGAGTAGTGCCGCCGTCGATGATGGTGAGTCCGATGTAGACCGTGTGATTCGTCTTTATAAAGAGCGGCTGGTTAAGAAAATGGCGCTTGAATCGGGGGGGTCTTCGGGAGGTTGTGACTCGATTGACTTGAACGCCATCAATTCTGGAAGTGCTTCCAGCAGCAGTTCAAACAACAATGTGCCCTCCATGTCCAGTGTTGGAAGTGGCGGTGATTCTGGCGGCAGTACCGACAGTCAACAGCAAGAAGAAATTCAAAATTGTCGCCGCATTCAAATTGCTCTTAGCGAGGTAACTCGCAATATCAAAAATTATGAGCGGCGACTCCAAAGTGCGGGCATTGATCTTGAGAGCCTTGAGGTTCAGCTGGATCCAAGCGAGATTAAGCAGGGCACTTCAATAGAGATTTGGGTCCATGATATTTCTGCTCGTCCAGATCACATTTATAGATAT
>CALCOW010000311.1 GCA_937899935.1 uncultured Phycisphaerae bacterium | reverse complement strand
ACCAACGGTTGCCGGCATCTGTGTGGCCTGCCGGAGTAACTGGTTCTATGTCTTCGCAAAAACTACAATGGTGAGATCTGAATAGAAAGGATAGGAAGCAATGGCCTCACAGATACCAAGTCGCAAGTTGAGTTACTTTGAATCATCCTTGCATCACGCAATGATCTGTTCGATCAGCAACACAATCTACTGCTGGGCCAAAGGCACTGGAGCGATCGAACTTGAGCATGTGCGAACAGCAATGCGCGTACTTCATGACCGCCATCCGCTCCTACAAGCGCGTATCGTGGGTGAGCCAGGTAGCTACGAATTTGTTGCCGACGTTTCTTTCGACCAAATTCCGCTGCACGAGATCCAATTCCCCGCCAGCGAGGACGTCAATTCGGTCATCGAACCACTCATGAATGCACCCTTTCCTAGCAATCAGCGCACTTGGGGGGCACGATTTATTCGCCGCGCTCAATCAGATGATTGGTGGCTCGTCCTGGAAACTCACCACGCCATCACGGATGGACATTCTGCATTTTGTTTGCTTGATCAGTGCGGGCAGTTGTTGGGCGATTTGCTTGCTGAAAAGAGCCTCTCAACTTCACCGCTTGGTATGCCTGAGCCGATTGAAGGCCAACTAGATCCGCCAGGCACCATGGAACGATGGACTCACACCGGTGAGGCATGGGCTGAACGCATCGGTAACATCAGCCATTGGCCAACCGATGGCAGTGCCGAGTTCTCTGACCGCCAGAACTGCAATACGTTCACCGTCCATGATGCAGATTTTACCCAGCGACTCAAGGACAACTGCCACGCCCGGGGCACAACCGTTCAAGGCGCACTTGCCTCTGCAGCAGTACGTGCCATTGCTGCCTTTCTCAATCATGCCATCAATATCGATACCTTGACTCCAGTTGATCTCAGACGTTTTGCCAAGGTCGAGATCGATCCTCGTGAGATCGCCTGCAAGATCTCATGTCTTGATACTGGTTCATTCAATGTGACGTTCGATAGCGACCCTTGGGAAGTTGCCTGTGCCTATACCGAAGCACTTAAGGTACAACTTGATGCCAATCACTATCCACCGGTCGACTTCACTTCCCAAGACGTGATCACATCAGTCAATGGATGGCTAGATGCCGATGGGTATCACACCCATGGTTTTTCCATTACGAACACAGGACTGCTTCCATTCGATGGTGACTATGGCCTAGTTCAATTCGAAACCTTCGATATCACCGCTGCCGCACAGTTTGGCGGTTTCCCGGTGCTGCTGTCTGCCTACACATTCCGCCAACAGCTGCGCTGTACGTACACTTGGACAAAGCCTCTTCTAACTCGTGACCATGTTCGAATGCTCACTGAAGCGATGGAATCGAACTTGCTTGCAATGACTGACTGATTAACAGCGGTTAAACCAAACTACTCAGGGTTTTTTGCACCGGCAAGATGGTGCATTGAAGCGTTCTGTTTGATCGCAACATCTCTCGGCATATTGCCACAAATCGCTGGCGTAATATCGGTCGCGCCACACTCAAAACGGATTTTGCATCGACAAATTGCGCCTTTAAATAGGATATGCCTCTGGGAAGCGTAAGATAGAGTAGCAATGCTCTGACAGATTCTGCGATAATAGCATCGACGATCGAGGCCACGGATTGCACATGCGAATCTCGCTCAAAGAGTTTTCTGGGGGGAAAACGGAGGATGAGTCATTTAGATATCCAAAGCGACAAGGCGACAAATGTCGCTCGCACTCCGATCGTGCTTGCCTCTCTGCTACTTCTCTTCCTTTCGACCATTTTTTACTCACATCAATATTTCTTCCGCGTGCTCCCCGGGACGATGCAGGAGAAATTGACCACTGATTTTGAGCTCAGCAATTTCGAACTAAGCAATGTTGCTGCATGCTTTTTTTACGCTTATTTAATTGTCCAACCAATCAGCGGCATTGTGATTGCTCGTTTCGGTGTGGCACTTGCTTTTCTTATTGCAGGCGTGTCTGTTTTTTCTGGAGCCATGTTCATGTCTGTGGCATCAGTCATCGAGCACCTCTATGTATCGCAACTCTTACTGGGCATTGGCGGATCCTTTGCACTGCTGATCGCCCTAAGCACTGGACGAGTGACCATTAGCAAGAAGTACTATCCACTCTTTAGTGGTGGGGTTCTTGCTATCGGGGCTTCAGGTGCAATCATTGGGCAAGCGCCACTGGCCTACATCACCGACGTATACGATTGGCAAGACATTGTCTTTTACACAGCCTTCTTTGAACTGCTCATTGTCATAACCATGACGTGGTTGATTTATAGATATTCATATTTTCGCCCCCAACTATTGACCACCCACAAAAAGAACTCCGCTTCCTCGGGCCTGAAGGAGACATTGACCGACTCGAATGTTTGGCTGCTTTCACTGCTGGGATGCTTTCTTTGTTTACCAATGGCAAGCTTTGTCATTGTATGGCTCTATCCATTCATTTCTCTGGAACTTGGCGAGCACACCCTCTACAGCAGGCTCGCTCCTACGGCAGCCTATGCTGGTTATGTCATAGGTTCACCAATCGTTGGTTGGATTGCGACCTCTCTACCAAATCGAAAGTTGCAGATACTGATTATTGCGAGCATTCTGGGCTTCCTGTCTAGCATGGGTGCGATCTACACCGTCGAACACTCAATCATTGTTGTGTACTCATTTCTGTTCATCATGGGCGTGAGCATATCTTGCATCACGATCATTATTGCGCTGGTGCGTGATTGGATCCCCGCAGAGAGACTTCCTATAGCCCTTGGCATCGCTATGTGCGCATTGAATCTGGGAGGAACAGTCTCGCTGATTGCCATTGGCTACATACTTGATATCGAAAAATCCATGGCTGGGGTGTCACAGCTGAAGGCCTATCACGTAGCGTTGGTGTTTGTCCCCGCTAGTTTTCTTATGGCATTTGCAATCTCTTGCGTCATCCGCCTTAAGACAGCTAGACAAGTGCGATCTCTACCTCGAAGCGATTCTATAAGAAGAATACCTGCTTAGGCTGTTTCACCATTCATCTGCTAGGCTTGAAATCAACTGAACTGCCTTCTGATTCGTTAGCGGCTTGCTGTTACTCAGGATTTTTTTGCTTCCCTAAGAGCCCCACGCCCAGCAAAAAAGTGAGTCATAAAATCTAGATCTGATATGACCGAACCTACCCTACCGATAGGTACTGATCAACCGTACGCCCCATCCTCGCAAGTCAACAAAACCTGAATTCAGTCATTCGAATAAATCTAGGAGTTAATGTCGATATTCTTGGCCAGTGTGACAAGGTTCCCCAGTCACCGATTGAATGAACAATATCCTCTACGC
>CALCOW010000310.1 GCA_937899935.1 uncultured Phycisphaerae bacterium | reverse complement strand
GCTTTTCTTTATCGACTATCAAATAGTCAATCCGCCATGATATACCGAATCTCAGTCTCCCCTTCGTACCAGCGCGATGAACGCGAAACCAAAGATTCGCGTGACCAGTACTATCGGTCTCACTGTTGATCGCAACCGTCCCACGAGCGTACTGACTTAATTGATCGCCCGTCACCAGGCCATCGATAATACCCTGCTCAATCAGATCGCCCCATGCTTGATTCCATGGCCTGGTCAGATCACTTTGTCGCTCAAGACCCAGATCGATTAGATTTGTCCGCTGATCTTTGCTGAGATTATTATTGGCAATACGAACATCTAATTCCTGAAGAACATAGTACTTCCAACTCTCATCAGAACTCGATAGCTCAACCTGAGTTAACCACCAACTTGGCATATGCGGCAACCATCGAATGTTGCGAACCTTAGCGTACGCCAGTGTCGCAGCCCAACCCAAAGCAAGAACCAGCACAAGAACACCAAGCCACGCAATCATGGGCCTTCTATTTCGATACCCCAAGTAAATCGACTTGGAACCCACCAACACGGTGCCGCATTCTGAACAGCGAGCGGGAGTCATGAACCCTTCTTCTGCTAATTGTGATCTACATTTTCGACAGAATGGTGATTGGCCAACACGGATACCGCGCCATCCAAAAACAATCAGTACAGCCCCCACGGCAACCAGAATGAAGCAAACAGCGAACGTCATTTTATGACCGCTATTGTACGAAAGCTCTCAATCTATGTCGTTCGTAGGCTACTGATTCTGGACTTCAATACCAGTTGCAATGCTGGTATCGAATTCAGATGGCTCTAAGGTCATTTGTCCATCATGATTTTCTGTAAAGCAAAGCCGTAGTGGCGATGTCTGATCAGCTGCACATCCCGCAAACATCCCATCACCGATGGGCGAAAGAACGACGCTAATATCGCTCATAGATATCATGGCTTGCATATCGCCAACGGTTAGATCGGGCGTCAAAGTCACACGGTACACGACTGGGGTGCGATCAAAAGTAACCGCCAAGTAACACACTGGATCATCCACAGTAGGAATGGCGCCCAATATATTGAGACCACGTGGTGTGCCATGTCGATCTGTACATTCTTGCCACTGCTGTAAAATTGGTCCGCTCCCCGCACCACGGCCAATAGAATTTACAGACTTCTTAAATTCTTGTGGTGCTCCGCGCAGAAGTGGCTCAAGCAAATCTTCAACGCGTTCATTAATATGAGACATTCTGGCTCGCTCGGAAGCCGTGAGATTACGACCAAGGTAAAGATGCGCGAAGGCCTCTTGCCCGACACCTGTCGCACGCAACTGTTTTTGATCGCAATCAACACGTAACAAGCTGCCATCAGCAAACGTGTACGTCCCAACGAACTTTTGCATCTCAACATCTGATATTGAAGCAACACGCTCTGCCAAAATACTTTCATCCAAACCAACAAACCTGAGATCGTCCGGAACACCGTTTGAATCAAAGGTAAACTCAACTGTGATCTCTGATCGCTTGTCAAACGCTGTACCACTAAATGTCGAAGGTGCAATAGGAACAACTCTTAAGTTAATCGGATGTTTCTCAGTGACTGGCGTAAAATCCTCAATCATTCGATTTAGGGAATAAGAAATCTTCCAAGTCAACTGTGTCTTTTCAAAATGAATACTGGCAAACACGGAAATGCCTTCAGTATCAGGAACAGAGCCAAGTACATTGACACCTTGAGGCTGTCCCACCATTTCAATGTAGGATACCCAAGTATTCGCAATCTCATTGCTCATTTCATCGCCTAAAGCGGGATCAAAATCGGCGCGGAACGTAGGCATTCCTTCACTGATCAAACGTCTTAGAGAACTCGATGCTCGCCTGTTAAATTGCCGAAATACGTAAAGCCAGTTGTCCTGAAACGTATTCCCATAAAGCAAGATGCCCGCTGCTTTCTCGCCGTGTGCGGCCAGATTCAGACCATCATCCTGTACCTCAACAACGATCCGATCGCCGGTAGGCAATAGAAACTCACCCGCGTAAGGCTGGAGATCTGTGGGAATGTGGGAAACATATGCTGTTTGACCAACCGAAGCTGTACAGATGGCTCCCACTAAAAGAACAGGTAAAGCGCGACAGCCGCAGCGCAACAGGGTACTGAACATCAGAATGAGCTCCCATTCACTGACGATACATCGTCAGATGAGAGCATCGACGCGTCGTTCGATCATGTTCAGTCGCCAAGCTTGATTCCGCTGGTTTGCATACCACCACGTCGATCACGAATTGCCCTGATTGTGTTGCCCTTGTTCTAATCGTCATAAATAGACCTCTCCGAATGAGCCTGAGGTCCGAGAACAAAACAGCAAATTCGGTATTCTGTACTCTAAGAGGACACCAAGGACATCCACAGAGGATGAGCCACAACATTGAGGATGACCAAGCATGTCGGCCCATATCGTTGATCTTCGAAGTGACACCATTACACAGCCCACTCCGGCAATGCTAAAAGCAATGACGTCAGCTCCTCTTGGTGACGACGTCCTGGGTGATGACCCAACAGTTTTATCGCTCCAGGATCGAATCGCCGAAATGCTCGGGAAGGAGGCTGCGTGCTTCGTACCATCGGGCACAATGGCCAATCAAGTCGCCATACGTGCATCGACTGAGCCTGGCGACCAAATTATTGCGCACTCCGAAAGTCACATTTACAAATATGAGTCTGGTGCGCCAGCCGCACTTTCGGGCTGTAGTTTTTGCTTCGTCTATGGTGACAAGGGACAGTTCAATCCAAACGATGTAACCGCCGCAATTCAACCACAAGATGCACATTTTCCCAAATCTGCACTCGTTGTTCTTGAGAATACACATAATCGCGCTGGTGGCACTATATGGCCGCTAGATCGCATCGAAGCAGTGACGACTCGTGCTCGTGAACATGGCTTGGCAACGCATCTCGATGGTGCCCGTTTGTTCAATGCCTCTGTTGCATCGGGTGTCGATCTATCAGAATATGCCAAGCACTTTGACACGATTTCAATGTGCTTCTCCAAAGGTCTAGGGGCACCAGTTGGTTCGATCGTCACTGGAAGCGCCTCGCTTATCTCTCGCGTGCACCGTTTTCGTAAACTCTTCGGTGGGACTATGCGTCAATCGGGCCTACTAGCAGCGGCCGCACTCTATGCACTGGATCACCACATCGAACGTCTCAGCGAAGACCACGCAAATGCTAAAGAGCTTGCTCAAGGTCTCGAACAGATTGAAGGCTTAAAGATCAATGTTGATGATGTTCATACAAACATCGTGTGCTTTGAAGTCGACGCTTCTATCGGCCCCGCATCCATGATCTGTAGCCGACTTGAGGAAACCGGCGTTCGCCTTTTTGACATCGGACCACAACTACTACGTGCAGTCACACACTTAGGCGTTGTCCAATCCGATATTCCAGTGGCGATCAAAAAGATCAAGGCTGTTATCGAAGATGTATGAAATAAAACACGCTGATTTGATTATTCTTGGCGTGCCTGGGTAATAAATGGAGCAGCTCGAATACGCAACCAAGCTGTCTGACCTATCGCTCCGACTGTAAATGCAATAATTGCAACAGATATTCCGGTCACTGAGTTCATCCACACACCAACGGCTAAAGTCGCTGTCGTTAGCACAAGCATGACAATGACTGCTTCAGTCACGCCTCGAGTACGGTGGTGATTAACCAGGATTCCCTGATAAAGCGCCGTCCAGACTGACAGCCACACAAGTACTGGCGTCAGACGCAATGCCTGCTCTGCAACATCTGCAAGTTGACCGTCAAGATGGTTGAGGTACCGGAACCAGCCAGCCGTCAATGGGGTATATCCGACAACAACAACAATCACGGTCGTGGCAATAGCAACCATATATGTAAATTGCCCAAGCACCCGATGCGCATTTGGTCTCCCCCACTGATTGACGACTACTTCAGTCATCGCAACACCCAGGCTCCGAACCATGAAGACGAGACCATTCAATGCTGGCCAAGCCGCTAAGGAAGCAAGTGCCAGAGGCATACGACTCATCCCTGCTGATCCGAGGGGTTGAGCCACCATGACCACGAGAGGTGTTAGTGCGAGTGGCACATAAAAAGCCAGGAGTCGAGATAGATTCATCGCTGGCGACGACTCCCCGCGAACTAAACCTACTTCTGCAAGATGACTTCCACATTCGGGACATTCTTCTGGTTTTGGTTCCACAATAATGTATTGACAGGACCCGCAAGTCTCCTGTGCGGCTTTTGCTGGCGCTTTACTTAATGCTTGTCGCGATGCAATACGAGCAAATACTGCTTCTGCAATCACACCAAGACTGAGTGCGGAACCACCAAGCACAGCACCCTCGACAAAGTTATATGAATATCCAATCAGTAAAACTGATGCCGTAAAGAGAAGACGTATTGCTGTACCTAGACCCACTAAATTAGATTGATTGGCCCGAATCAGTAATCCCTGGTGGAAACGACGATCTGCGATCGCCCATGTCCATGGAAGCATCACGAGGAAGGCCAATCTTGCTGGAGGTCGAGCAATGGCAGGTACATCAAGTATGTCACTAACAATAATCTCCCAAAGCGGCGTGACAACGATTAGGAGATGCAACAGTGTGAGCCCCGCCGCCAACCACATCATAAATCGCCGCAAAGTTCTGATTCGATCTTGATCGGAGCAGAGTGCCGTCGATGCTGTAAGCATCATGATGACAGGTGCCTCAATCAGAAGCGCCAGCGGAAAGACAACACCTCCGAAAGCAGCGAGCTGGCCCTCCGCGTTACCCATCCGAGCAACAATTGCACTGATCATGGGAATTTCGATTCCCATTAACAGCCAACTCGCGGCCAGTGGCCACCACGAACTAAAAGTCTGCCGCCAAACGAGTGGACTTTTACTATTTGTAGGAGAGGGTGTCATAAGACTCTTTATCAGAACTTGGCGTGAACTGTGGCAACAGCCAACTTCAAACGAGGACGTGGACCCATGAGCTTGGAAAGGATGAACCAAATGGGAACATTTACTTTCTGAGTCCAGTGGGCGATAAACAGCTGAAATATCTAGAATTCATGGCCTGAATGGTCATGAAGAATGATCTTATACATTGATTGAGGCCATTCTTGGGGTATTCTGAGGGGTCAGATCTAGGCGGGGGCTTGGTTTTTCCAGACTAAGCTCTTTTTGCTAACACAGTAGTTCGCCTTAACACGACTGCCCTGTGAGCAAAGGTAAGAGAGCTACGTAGATTAGCAATAGGAGACAGCTCAGGTGCTTTCCACAAGTTTTCGCAGACACGTTACAGTCATACTCGGTTGCGTATTGACCACACTTTCCAGCCACGCGATTGCACAGTCAGATGATGGTGTAACGCGAGGCAGAAGAACTTCCATAAAGAAAACTGATAAAACCCAACCAGTTGAGCTCGCAGGCCAACTGGTTTATCCGGAAGGATGGCCCATAGGAGCCGAAATGACTCCTATCGAGGCCTCTTGGTCAAAAGATAATTTTACAGAACGCTCGCTACTCGTGAATCCTCCTACCGGGCCTATCCGATGCGTTGCTGAGTACGAGCCAATGGATGGAATACTCGTCGCATGGGAGGGGAGCAACTCATGGAAGAGTATTCTTGCGGAGATGGCCTCTCACATCACAACAACTGGCGACGCGAATATATACGTCATGGTCGATAACAATTCTGAGGGCAATAGTGCCCAAAACTCTATTGTTGCGGCAGGTGCTAACGAAGATCGAGTGATTATTATTGTACGTACAACAGACACGATCTGGATAAGAGACTATGGCCCACGTTTCATAATGGAAGGCCAATGCCGTGCTATCGTTGACCACAATTACAACCGACCGAGGCCCTCAGATAATGCACTAAACAGTTATCTGAGTACGTATTGGGACTTTCCCAACTATGAAATTCCGTTAACTCATGGCGGAGGCAATTATCATCTGAATGCAGTTGGAGAAAGCTTTGCAACTGAGTTGATCGTGAATGAAAACCCTGGTCTAAGTGAGTCTCAAATTGTCGATTACTGGCAGGATTACCAGAACCTTAACACGACTCTCACCCCTGCTTTCCCTACATCTGTCGACTTCACTCAACATATCGACATGTGGATGCAGATAGCAGCTGATAACCTGGCTCTTGTCAGTGATTGGCCCAATAATGTTGGATCAAATCAGGACAACATCTGTGATAACACAACAGCCGACTTAACGACAGCTGGATGGACTGTCTTACGACCACCAGCCAGAAGTGTTGGTGGAGTCCATTACACCTATACAAATGTGGTTTTATGCAATGATCTGCTCTTGATCCCTAGTTACGACTCACTCCCTTCCGAGAATGCCCAAGCCCTCGCTGTTTGGCAAAGTGCACTTCCAGATAAGACGATTGTACAAGTCGATTGTGATGCCATTGTCACGGCTTCGGGTGTCATGCATTGTATTGTGATGCACATTCCATCAGCCGCTGGTGGAGAGCAACCCACAGCCTATCTTCGATCACCGCGTGGCGGGGAATTCCTAGAGCCCGGAGGAACGGTCGACATTAATTGGATCGCTGATGACAACGGTGAAGTCACCATTGATTTAGTGCTATCAACAAATGGTGGTCAGGACTTTGATCAGACGATCGCATCAGGTCTGTCTGATAGTGGAAGCTATAGCTGGACGGTGCCTGATGTGTACAGTGAACAAGCTCGTATACGTATTGTCGCCCGTGATGACGACAATAACACTGGGAGCGATCAGAGTGATAGCGACATTACAATAAACGGCACGCCAGAACTCATTGGTGACATCAACCTCGATGGCATTGTTGACTTAATGGACTTCTCCATTTTTCTGGTCGACTTTGGCCTCGTCTGTGCACCCAATGCGAGTTGCGGCTCAGATTTAGATAACAGCGGCATCGTTGACATTACAGATTTTGGAATCTTCCTTGTGAACTATGGAAACTCTCTTTAAACGAGAAGTCTCTCCGAGCAGTCAGCAGAGGTCCTAGAATCACGCTGCATGGCATACAAACCTTGAATTGAGACTGAGTTTCAATTACACTCGAGGTTTGAACTAGCCAGGCAGCCCTTTTGCCCGACGACGCATTTCTAGAAACAGATCACCTTTGCTAAGAAGCCTGCTGGTCCTTTTGCTCCCCAGGTCCTGATGGAGAGGTCCATGAACCCAGCCGCCACACTAAGCCCAGACATCATGCTCCGATTGCGCGCTGAGACGCGACCATCCCATGATGCAACAGAAGCGTTGCCCTTTGGAACCGCAATGCTCGCAAATCAGCTTCCACAGACTGCTTACATCGCTCAACTGCAATCGTATGTCCAAGTTCATGATGTACTTGAGTCAGAGCTCCGTGCGCAAGAGCATCCAACAATCAAAACCGTCTGGTCTGAGGACCGCGCTAAACTCAATCTCTTACAACAAGATCTTGAAGACCTGGATGTGACTACTTGCTCGCTCTCAGAACCGACAAGGTGTGCCACGGAGTCAATGATCGAATTTATAAGAGAAATTGCTGACACTGATCCTCTTTGCCTATTAGGTGTCCTATATGTCCTGGAAGGATCAACGCTGGGTGGCCAGATTCTTCGAACACATGTCAGTGATATGTATGAGCTAGTGAACGACCGAGGCGCTGCATATTACACAGCTTATGGGGACCAAACCGGTCGCTACTGGAAGCAATTCCGCTCTCAAATGAATGAACTCATCATCGATCCGGATGAAAAAGACCGTGTTGTCGAAGCAGCTATTTCAACATTCAACCATATAAAGAACATTCTGAGCACTCTGCATAACTAATGGCTACGATGGTTTTTGTTTCGATTACTTTGAATCGCACTTGCGTCGGACGAACGATATGAATCCTGGACAACAAATTGATGCATGGGCCGATTACGCGACTGATTCAGTAGCTTCCGGCACCAAGAAGAAAATGGGCTGGCTGGTTCTGATACCGACCATCATGCTCTTCTGTGCAGCGATCCCGGACACCATGTTTGCCGCGATTCTAAAGCAGCTTTTTGTCGATCGTTATGGTGTCAGCGATTCGGCCGCTCACTTGTTTATGGCAGTCAACATCATTGGGGTGATTGGTGGCGTCTTCGTCATGAAGCGACTTCGACACATGGTCACTCCCATCAAACTCTTATTCATCGCAGCGATAGCTGAAGCTGCCCTGCTTCTATTGATGGGACTTCCCATTGGCTTTATTCCAACACTTTTGGTTCGCGTCGTAGAAGGTGGCACCGATCTGATCTTGCTAGCGGTACCTCTTACACTCATTGCAAACGAGTTGGGTGAAGGTCGTCAGACACAGGGCTTTGGAATTGGAGCAATGACACTCCTCATTGGATTGGCCGTGGGCGCCATTCTTGGTGGCTTTATTGCGTCAGCGGCAGTGTTTAGTGTCGGCGCTGGCCTCACACTGATCATCGCAATCATTGCCGCCACCCAGATGAGACGACCGGTCTCAAACCCTATCAAGAAGCTGGTAGAACCTAAATCACATAAGACAACCACAATTTCAACTCAGGCATGGTGCGGGAGTTGGCTGATGGCAAGCGATCGGGGTCTCTCCGCTCTCTTGGCCACAACGATTCCCCTTGCCCTCGCTAGCGGAAACCTACCCCCACAAACGATTGGCATAGCGATTGCCATCTGCCTGGCAATTATGGCACTGGGAAGCTGGCCAGCAGCATGGTTGGCTGATCGAACTTCAGTCCACAAGATTAGGATTCTGGCAACCTCCATCTATGCATTTGGATTCTTCTTACTTGCAATAGGCCCCTTGACTTCCGTGGCCTGGCTCATGCCCAATATGGCTGTCATTGGCATTGGTGCAGCTGGCCTGATGCCAACAGCGCTAACTCTTGGTTCACAGCACCGAGCAAATTCGTCTGAAGTTGCACTTATGGAGGGCGCTAGCCAAATTGGATATACATTGGCTGTTCTTGCAGCAGCATTGATGCTCTACCTATTGAGCGGACCTCTGGAATTATTGAGTGGACCTCTGACCTACAGATTTATTCTGAGCATCGCTCTTGGCCTCTTTATAGCCATTAACGTGACTTCCATGAGCAGGCTCAATCGTCTATCTGCCACAAGCGACCGTGAAGATCTTCTGAAAGACAAAGAGATATTTGCTGAACCGCTATTTTCTTTCGAACCAATCAACGAACGCACCTTTTTTGACCCCGTTGATGTGCTTGACGCAGAAGAGAATGCATATCACGAGCCGCCTCTCATCGAAACAAGCGGCAATCAGTCGAAGATACCTGCGAATCTAAATTAATTAGGCCCTCTTTTCTACCGCCTGTGGAAGAAAGAGATCTTCTTAGTCAGATCTACTCAACATTTCTGCAAGAATGCCACCGCGAATACCATAAGCGCCGAGAACATAGCTCTTGGAACCCAAACGGTCCATAAGAACGACAAGGGTCAGTGCGCCCGCGACTATTACGGCGGCTCGATCTGCTGACAGCCCTGTTGCAATTGCTCTCTGTTTCGTATCAAGCATCTTTAGCTTGTTCAGTGTTGACAGTAGTTCATCAAACATGACCTCGGAACCATGCCAAAGATGTGAAGCGCTGTTGAGTTCCTGCTCGTTAACCACACCATTTGCAATCAGTGCTGCATTCGCAAGTGCCGAGCCCCCACATACAATCAGTTGCCGATCTTCTTGAGCTGCTGGAAGACCTGATCTCAAAAGCATCTCATGAATGTACTTTGTGACCGTTTCCTCTCTCGCCTGAGAAACTGGATCTTGCAAATTAAACTTCTCAGTGATCCGAATGGCGCCCAACTTGGTTAGAAAGGTTGCCTGAATCTCTGAGCCGTGAGCCAACATTATTTCGAGACTACCACCACCTAGATCTGCCACCACATATTGATCGTTGGAAGCACGTCCCATATCAATAATGCCGCGATGACTGAGGCGCACTTCCTCCTCCGCCGATAGCACTTCTACCTTTAAGTCAGTTTCTGATTCAACACGATGGACAAATACCGATCCATTTCTTGCCTCACGAACAGCACAGGTTGCGACCGCTCGGGTACATGATGCACTATGACCCATGGCTTTTTGGTGAACTAAAGAAATCGCTATAAGAGCACGCTCCATCGCCTCGTTACTCAAACAACCACTCCGCTCTAGGCCTTCACCGAGTCGAGTGGTGACTCTTGATTCCGAAAGAACGACGGGACCATCATTATCAGTACACTTTGCGACGAGGCCACGTACGCTATGTGATCCTATATCAATAATGGAAAAGACAGTCATTCCATGTGCACATTCTTGTGAGCTTTACTTGTTGGCTTGTCAATATCTGGCTTTCAGGACTGTGGATCAAATAGATCGCCAAGCTGCTCTTCTGCCAACATTAGAAAACGCAAGTAGACGGCATTGGTCCAGCCGAAACCAACTTCGGCTTCCGCATATCCTCTTGCAACACTTTCATAATCAGCAGGATCGTAACTCGTATATTTCTCTACCAGATTTCCAGACTGTGCAAAAACGATATCAACGGCGTCAACCCAGCCACGAACTACGTTGCGTACCGCCGTCAGCGATTCTCCCCCATCTTTCAAAGCCGTTTCGAGTAGCCCCTCAACCGCAAAGTGCTGTATAGGAGCCCAACTGTATGGGAAATCCCATTGATTTCCTGAGTGAATCGAACTCGTCGGAATACCATAGCTCCACGGCTGATCATCTTCTGAAAGTGAAATGAGACTAGTCGTTGGCGCTTTTGCTTTATTGAAACCATTGCCATCTGATATCTGGTTGACAATTTCTCCCTCATTGCCCCTGATCCAAACAACATTTTCATCAGGTTCACGAAAAATCTGATCCTGTTGAATAACCTGAGTCCGCGCGGCACCCCTTAGCACTTTCTTGCGTTTTTCGGGGTCATTAATAAGACCCTTTGCCCATAACGGAATAAAGGTGGTGCTATATGCATAAGTTGTTCGAGGCGCATTGCCTATCTTGTGAATACGAAGATCTCTGAATGAACCAACGTCTCCCTCGTCGTGCCAGAGCAAATTATTGATCACAAAGCGAGCATTCTCGACACGCTCACGGATTTGGTCACGAATAACTTTTGCTTCTTCGTCTGTGTGATAGTCGGTACCAAATCGATGATACATCCCAAGTAAATCAGAGCCCATCTGAAACAACAGAGTATTAAGATCGACTGGAACATAGTTTGTTGCATACTGGCCTTGCGCACCATATCGACCTGAGAGGTCATATCCAGATGCCCGCACTGCTCGATCAGCAATAAAAAACTCTTGAGTCAGATTTGCAAAGTTAGTGCATTTGGGATCCCAGAACATCGGGCGCCCAGTATGGTAGCTCATTGGATTTTCTTCAGGATACTTCTGGAAGAAGCGGGCTGCATCAAAGTACAGTTGCTTATTCTGATCTTGCATTCCGTAGACCACTTCTGGTGGCGCGCCATCTCCATCAGGATAATAACGATAAGCAACCCATGATTCTTTTTCCTCACCCTCAATATAGTCACCGTCTGCTGTGACACGGACGACACGAGGATTCTCGCCCTGC
>CALCOW010000309.1 GCA_937899935.1 uncultured Phycisphaerae bacterium | reverse complement strand
CGTGGCGCAGCATTACTACTGGTGTTGATATTAATAGCAGGCCCCATGATCCAAATTCCTCGTGAATTCATCCAAAAAGATTGGGTTATCTTCTTGTTAGATCGAAGTGTTTCTATGGAGATCAATGACAATAAATTGATTCAAGGTGTACAAACACGTGATCAACAACTCAAAGATATTGTTCTAGAAAATACAGAAGTATTTGATTCTTTAGGGAAAGAGAAAGATCTAGTTTGGTTGGGTTTTGGTCAGTCTACCTATATTGTGGATGGACTTGTTCAGCAACAAGACGGTGAATATCAATTAGAAATTCCACCAGCCCAAGATACAAAGACTCAGATCGCGACAAGTATTAAAGGGGCGCTGGAGAGGGCCGCAGCGCGACCTATTAGTGGCATTGTCTTATTGAGTGATGGGCAAACAGACGATCCACCTGATGCCAACCTCATACGTCAACTCGTTTCGGATGCGGTGCCGATCTTCTCTATACCACTGGGTTCGACAGGCGTTGTTGGTGATTTATCAATCTCGAATGTGGTCGCGCCAACACAAGCGTTTATTCGAGATCGAATACCAATAGAAGTTGAAGTTGAATGGAGTGCTGATGGCGCGACCGCACCACGTAGAATTATTCGACTTATTGATGAGCGCACTGGTGATGAATTAGATACTGCCGAATTACCAGTTGGATCCACAGAAACCAAAGTGACACTCATTGCCGATGCAACCTTATCCGGAGAAGCCACATGGACAGTCGTTGCTGAGACCGAAGAAGCTGATGTGGCTATAGAGAATAACTCACAATCACTGTCAATTAATCTTATTGATAGGCCACTACGTGTTCTCTATATAGAAGGATACCCACGTTGGGAATACCGCTACCTCAAGAACTTATTGGTTCGGGAGGAGTCAATTCGAAGCGCGATTATGCTTGTGAGTGCTGATCAGGACTTTGCCCAAGAAGGCAACGAACCTATTTCAAGACTCCCTCGGACCGCAGAGGAACTAAGAAAATATGATGTGGTGATTTTGGGCGATATCCCAGCAGGATTTTTATCTCCACATCAAATTGAGTTGATTACTGATCATGTGCTTGAGAATGGTGCAGGATTACTTTGGATTGCAGGAGAACGATCGGTTCCATATTCATTTGGTTCGACCGCGCTTACAGATCTATTGCCTATGACCAGTGGCCCACGATTGGAACGCCTCAACGAACCAGTCAATATGGTTTCAACACAAGTGGCTCAAGCGATGGGTGTTTTGAACCTAACAACTGATGATAATAAAGAGTCGTGGCCAAAAGAGTTGACCTCTTCTGATCATCCATGGGCACAGATTTATTACGCCCAAGCAATTGATCCCCATCGTCTTAAGGTTGGGGCAGAAGTTCTCGCGGAGTCATCACAAGAGATTATGGGATCAAAGATGCCCTTGGTCATTCAACTCCGGTATGGTGCTGGGAAGTCTGTGTATGTTGCAACCGATGAAATATGGCGGTGGCGTTTTGGACGTGGTGAATCACTTGTTGAGCAATTCTGGATTCAACTCATTCGTAATCTTGGTCAGACGAATACCGGTGATCCATTACAACCTGCATCATTAAATGTGGAGCCACGGCGCCTTGCACCCAGCCAACCAATGCGAATTGAATTATCAGTACAAACAAAATCAATAGCAGATGAGTTGGGTGAATCTGTTGTTGTAGAACTGATACGTGATGGTGAAGTAGTTGGCACACTTTCACTCGAAAGAGAGGACACAACTCAATATGGTGCTACTTATTTACCAAGTAACCCTGGCGTGATAGAAGTTCGGCCACGTTCCTCGATGCTTGATAGTCTTGATTTACGTCAGATCGTTGAGGTTGAGAATCGGCAGAATGAACTGGCAAATCCTCAAACAGATCACGATTTACTTAAGCAAATCTCACTTCAAACCGGCGGCCAGATCGTGTCTCCCCAAGAGCTTGATGAACTCGGTACGTTGCTACCAAATCGATCAGTAAGTACTCTCAATCCCCTCTTAGAGCCAATCTGGGACTCACCCCTCGCATTTATATTGATGGTGTTGTTACTGACTGGTGAGTGGGTTGGAAGGAGAATAATTGGGCTGGTCTGATCAACATTCCAGTGACTTAGAGGCCATATAGGTCGATACTTAAGGAAATCAGTATCCATCTAGGACAACAACGTCTTTTCGATCAACAATAAACTTATGGAAGCGATCAAAAAACAACTTCGCACCACACGCTCTCGAAGCAAGTTTTTACTTATTGTGCAAGCAGTTTCTATTTTGCTGGCATTAGTTGTTTTTACTGTGATTGGTTTAGCTTTTATTGACTGGGCACTACGCTTTCCAAGTGTATTAAGACTCTTACTCCTCATAGGCCTTATCGCTTGGTGCTTTTGGGTGATCTACCACATTCTATGGCCAGCGACGCAATTCCACCCAGCTCTAACAGATGTGGCGCTTCGAGTTGAGCGAAAACGCCCTGAACTTGAACACCACCTTGCTTCAAGTATTGATTTTGTTCGATCTGGTGAGGACAAAAGGAATGCCCTTGCCGCTCGTTGTGTGAGAGAGACAGAGAGACGTCTGCAACAAACATCATTAAAGGGTGTTATCGAAACCCGTGGACCAGTGAGTTGGGGTAGTTTAGCTGTTGTTGGGGTGGTACTGGCAGCCATACTTATCTCTGTGAATCCGACGGCGGCCTCTGTTGGAATACAACGTGTGCTTTTGCCATTTAGTAACGCGGCCTGGCCTGCACGCACAAGCGTGGCTTCATTGATGCAAGATACCGTCGGTGAAAATATGGTCCACCCCAGAGGGCAATCGCTTCACCTGCGTGCGCAAAACACAACGCCAGACGCGGCCCATGAGCGAGTCGAGGCTCTGTATCGATATTTACTCGACAGTGAATGGCAGCCTTGGTACACAATTGTGCTTACTCATCAACGCGATGGATTACATGAGCGACTGGTTGACACAGAGGCAGAGGCAATTGAAATCTCCTTTTCAACCAGTGATGCGCAGACTGACGTGGAACACATCGATCTGATTCCACCACCTTTTGTGCAGTCAGCAAGACTTGAGTCGAAGCCTCCGGACTACGCTTTTGGTTCAATTGAAAACACAAGCCAAGATCTTGGCCAAGGAGTCAATCGAGCCACCACATCCAGACAACCAATATTGGTCGGATCTGATGTCAAACTTCATATCGAGTTAAATAAAGCGGTCCCTATTCCAAATGATCCCAACGATTTTCAAGCTTGGCTACAAAGGACGATTGGTATAAGTGATGGACCATTGCCCACGTTTGAGAGTGATCCACAAAACCGAGCATCTTGGACACTTGGTTGGACAGCTAGTGAAACAGTTATGTTGGCGATGGAATTAGAAGATGACTATGGGCTACGAAATCAAGAAGCGATTTCTTACCGGATTGATGTCATTGAAGATCGGAGTCCGGAAATTGCGGTCTTGTCACCAAAGGTGGATGAAGCAGTTTTGCCCACTGCTTTGATACCCATTGAAATTGAGGGTCGTGATGATGTTGCATTGAGACAAATAGGTGTTGAACTAACCCCATTTACAGATGACACCTCATCCGTACCAACATCGCTTTGGTCGGAACACGAAGAAACGATCCAAAACATTCAACGTATGAGTACAGAACTGGACTTGAGTGAAATAGAACTCGCAGAGGGCGACGAGTTGGCTTTGTGGGCCCTCGCCACAGATAGCTCGTTTGGTCGTGAAAACGGAAATCCAGAAGTTCGTTCACAACCCCGACGTTTACGAATCATTAGTGAGGGCGACTTCTTGTCGCGCATACGAAATAGCCTAGGAGCAATCCGGCAAAATGCGATTCGCATTGAATCACTACAACAAGAGCTAGAGGCGTCAGTACGAACAGATGGTCTTGAGCAAGGGATGGATCGCCAACAAGGCCGACTTGTACAACGAATGGCCCAACAAGAAGAGGCTATCCAAGAAATCGGTCAACTCATTGAAACAAACCAACTTGATGATGAATTGCTTTCTGAGTTAGTTACCGAGACCGCAAACCGTATGCAATCGGCTCGGGATGCTGCGGCACGAGCAGTTGGTGCGATAGAAGAAGGACTTGACGCTCAGGAACAACAAGGTGAGACGTCCCAAACACCAAGCTCTCAGGAACAACAAGGTGAGACGTCCCAAACACCAAGCTCTCAGGAACAACAATCCACAGAAGAAGCTGCTCAACACCAAGAGGCCGCCCGTGCTTCACTAGCAGCTCTGATTTCATTACTGGATCGTGATCAAGATGCTTGGGTCGTGACTCGTAAACTAGAGTCTCTTATTGATGAACAAAACCAGTTGGCCCAAGAGACGAATGATCTTGCTCAACAAACCCTTGGCCGTCCGTCGGAGGCCCTAACAGAGAAAGAGCAAGAGGAAATCAACCGGCTTGCTCGGGAACAAGATCGTCTAGGGCAAGAAGCACAAGAGATGGTCGAGTCTCTTCAAGATCGTGCTGAAGAATTAGAAACATTCGATGAACAAGCAGCAGAGGCGTTACAACGTGCCGCACAAACCGCGGAATCTCAAGAGTTGTCGAGAGACATGGAGCGAGCTTCCGACCGACTTGAACAAAATCAAATGAATGTGGCACAAAATGCACAACGTGCAGCCGAACAAACACTTCAGCAAATGCTAGAAGAAGTTAAAGATACAAAGCGTGTGCAAGTTGAAGAATTGTTGCGGCAACTAGCGAGCCTCATGGAGTCGATTCAACAACTCATTCGTGTTCAAGAAAGAGAACTAGAATTACTTGATATTGCTATTGTTGAAAAGACATTCAAGAATCGTGATCGTGAGATGATGCAACTGCAGCAAAATACACTTGCAGTTGAAGGAGAAGCCCGAGCAACAGATGTTACGATGGCGCCTGTGGCGAAACTGCTTAGTCAAGCCGCCTCGTCACAGGGTGACGCAGTTGGCAGCCTCCGGGTACAACCAGTCGATGGGACCGTAACAAAAGAACATGAACTGCAAGCTCTAGCGCAACTTCAAGAGGCGCTTGAAGCAGCGCAAGAAGTCAATGATGACACCGAGCAGCGTGAAATGGATGCTCGCCGCGAGGAACTTATCCAGAAATATCGCGATGAGCTTCAAAAGCAAGTTGCAGTCATATCAGAAACAAAGAAAGTGGAAGCGAGTGATGAACCCTTAAGACGCAAGAGGTTTGAAGCGCGCCGTTTGGGTGGTGTCCAAGAAGAGATCCGGACCACCATTTCAGCCCTGCGAGACACCACAGCCGAACTGATGGAGACACCCATCTTTAATCACGTCCACTCTTTGATTAATAACTGGTCAAAAAGTGCCGAGGAAACATTGTTGGCGGGTCTCATTAATGAAGATGTCACCCAGGACCAAGAACTTGTTGCCGGCGGTATTGCAAGTATTGTGGATGCACTAGAGGAGGCGAATGCTCCGCCACCAGAGTTTGAAGATGGACAAAATGATGAAGGTGGCCAGGGTGAAGGTGGCCAAGGGGAACCATCACTGATACCGCCGATCGCAGAGCTAAAATTACTGCGGTCGATGCAAGAGCAGATCTATAATCAAACTCAAGTGATAGACGCTAGAGACGATCTAGAAGAGACCGTAAGGAATGGCAGGCTTGACGATATTGCTCAACAACAAATAGATCTTCTTCAACTTGGAAAAGAAATGTTAGAGCGACTTCAAGAGTCACAAGGCGCCCCTGGAGCTCAAGAAGGTCGTGTGCAAGAGCAATAAACAGTGTTCAAAAAGGTTTGTGAAAATGACTGTGATACCAATCAAAAAACTCCTAACACTGATGCTTTGCACTCTCTTTGTGATGTCGATGCCGGTGGTGGGTGTACCAGATACACCTGACACCGAGGCACCAATCACTGACACAAATGACGAGACACAAGACACACAACCCCCCATAGAAGATGTGGTGCCATCACCAGAGAAGCCAGCAACACTTGATGAGTTACTTGGTCTCGAAGAAGCAGGTGAAGAGGCGCCAGAAGATGCAGCACAAGCGGAACAAGAAGATGATCTTGATCGGGTGCTCGAGGAGTCCTCTATGCAGGACAACTTTTCTGTTGCTATCGAGAAGATGGAAATCAGCGCTAACATGCTTGGAACACGTCATCAAAGTGGTTTGGGGACACAGCGCATACAAGAGGATATTCTTCGGCGTCTAGAGTATTTGATGGACCAAGCAAAACAGCAACAGTCAATGCAGTCACAGTCTTCACAAAGCAGCAGTCAAAGTCAGCCAAGCCCCCAAGATCTGAGTGATCCTCAAGCAAATGAGCAACAACAACAAGGTCAAAGTCAGCAGACTCAAAATCAAAATCAAGGCCAAGCCGAAAACACACCACCATCAAGGCAAGAGGGTGATATCAATACCAATCTTGATGAAGAACGTCGTGAATGGGGCACCCTTCCAGAGCGGATACGTGAACAATTGCTTCAGGGTAGGAATGAGGCCTTTTCTCGCCTTTATGAGAAGATGACCCGATCTTATTACCGATTACTTGCAGAAGAAGATTCACCGTGACGCATCACAATGGATATGCGCGACGAGGTGTATTGCGTCTAAGAGCGCCGTTACCACAAAGGTGCCCGTTATTTCATATACGAAATACTGGAGTCATTGGTGTGTTGATTTGTTCTTCGGCGTTATTTGCCCAAGATGTGGTTGAACCAACAGAGCCCCCAAAGCCAAGCACATCCGAGGTCTCGGAACCTGAGCAAATCGCTGCCGATCCAGCGAACCAAGAGTTAGAGCAACAAAACCAAGGCGCTGAAAACCGACCTTCTACAGATGAAATGACACCGGCGCTTAAACAATCAGTGAAGCGCGGTATTGAATACCTTAAGAATGAACAACTTCCAGACGGATCATTTGGAGAAGGTAAATATCGGCAGCATGTTGGCATCACAAGTTTGGCAGCGCTCGCCATCATGGCGGATGGCAACTTGCCGGGCCGAGGTCAACATGGCGAGGCCGTGCGAAAGGCATTGGAATTTATTTTGCTCAATGTCACCGAGACCGGTTTGATTGCTGCTGATAAGACATCCCACGGTCCAATGTATGGCCACGGCTTTGCGACTTTGTTTTTGGGTGAGATCTACGGGATGAACCCGACGGATACACGTGTGCGTGATGCTTTAGTCAAAGCAGTCAATCTGATTGTAGGAACCCAAAATGCCGAAGGCGGTTGGCGGTATAACCCAGTACCGTTTGATGCAGATGTGTCTGTGACGATCTGCCAAGTGATGGCACTTCGTTCAGCGCGGAATGCAGGTATAAAGGTGCCAAAAGAGACAATTGATCAGGCGGTTCAATATGTGAAGAACTGCCAGAATGCAGATGGTGGCTTTAAGTACATGTTGAATTCAGGGAGTTCTGCATGGCCACGGACAGCTGCTGGAGTCGCAACCTTGTTTTATGCGGGGGTGTATGAAGACACAGCGATTACGAGAGGTCTTGAATACCTCAATCGTACAGTGCTGCCAAACATCCAGAACTCTGGGCAACCTCACTATTATTATGGTCAGTACTACGCGATTCAGGCGATGTACCTTGCTGGCGGAGATCAATGGAAACGTTGGTGGCCAGCGGCACGGGAAGCTTTAATAGCAAATCAATCTTCATCAGGCGGTTGGTTGGATCACCACGCCGGAGGAAGCTATGCCACATCTATGAGCCTCATCATTCTTCAAATGCCCAAAAGATACTTACCGATCTTTCAGAGATAACTTAATGTGCGTTGTGCAATCTAAATCACTGTTGTTCAAGTTCGCTACAACACTCATCATTGTTGGTCTCACCACAATCTCATTGTTATCAACACCAAGTAACGGTCAAGTAAAAGAAATAGCGCCGCCTATTGTCAGAATGAAAGATCTTGGCAACACGAGACTCACGCCATTAGAGCCGGCGCCGGAAACAACACTACGAGATGGCCAGTTGTTCCCAGCGCCCCCATCAGATTTCACAAACAGCAAAAACACTTCAGGTGATGGAGTGATTATCACTTGGCCTTTTAAGATTCATCAGACTGTTGTTGCCGAAATTACAAACACCTATATTTCAACAGCCAATGAAAGTGATGGATGGACGGAACATCCACTCACTGATTTGATTGCTTTAGCAAGAGTCAACCCTCGGTTTGTTCGGCGAGCGACTGGTCATGTGAGCCTTGTTGATGGACAACGCTTACCGGGTGAGCCAAGTTATAGTGAGCCTCAAGAACCAGGACACTTCTCATGGAGACATCCGTGGCTCGGCCAGATCAATATCCCAATTGAGCGAATGACGTCAGTCGCCTTAAGTTATGCCGGGGGCCTCGCGTTGGACGCCGCCAAACCGAATCGCGATGAAGATGTCGTTTTCTTGTTAAACGGAGATGAGGTCGAAGGGTTCATTTTGGAAATCGGATCCAACCTGCAAATAGATACTGATGGCAACGTGCTTGAGTTTGCATTAGATCAAGTAAGCGCCATACGAATGATGCCAGAGGTGATGGCGCCAAAGGGTAAAAGAGTGACATTTCGCGATGGCACGATCATTGATGTTCAGGAAATTCGAATTGGCCTCGATGGTTACACCCGGCTCAGTGGGGATTCACTTCAGTTGGTTGATGGCATGCCTTCTTCAAGTGATTTGCCACGCGCTATCGAAATCAACTCAGTGAGTTTTGACCCAGCAGAGTTTCAATCACTGACACCTCTGAAACCCGTAAGCGTGGCGGGGCCTCCAACACGCTTCTACGCAAAACCACCACGAGTTATAGACCAGGGGCCAGATCCTCTATTAAGTCGCCTTGAGATGCAGGGTCCAGTCCATGTGACTTATAAATTACCACCAAACACCTCACGTTTTATGAGCTTATTGACGTTAGAGGATCAAACTACACCTTTTGCTCATTTGCAGGTTGTTGTTCTGGTTGATGGCGAGCCACGCTGGAGAACAATGTTGGCTCAACAACAGTCCCAGGCGATGATTGATATTCCAATCGAGGGAGAATATCTGAGCTTTGAATTATCTGAAGGCAACGCAAGCTCCACAGGCGATCGTGTGGTGTTCACTTATCCCATGTTGCGCGTTAATAGCCCTTCGACCAAGTAATCAATGCATCAAGCTTTGCTCTACTTTGCCCACTATCAATTAACGATCCAGCTAACTCAACGCCTTCAGCCATCGAGTTTGCCTTTTCAGAAACCACGAGTGCCAAGGCAGCATTCATAAGGGTGAGGTCTCGCCGTGGTCCCATGTCTTGGCCATCTAAGATTGCTTGAAAGATGGCTGCTGCATCCTCAAGATCCTGAGCCATCAGACTCTCCATGCTCTGACAGGCTATACCGACATCCTTTGGTTCAAACCGCTCGTGATTGATGGACTTATTTTGTACATGCAAGATGTCCGTCGCGGCGCCAATTGATACTTCATCATATCCATCGCCACTATGCATAACAGCGGCGCGGACGGTACCAAGGTCGAGAAGCGTTTGTGCGACCGGTTCAAGAAAGCGTTGTTCATAGACACCAATGACCTGTCGTCCCGCGCCAGCGGGGTTGGTCAGTGGGCCCAAAAGGTTGAAGATGGTTGGGAAACCCAACGCCTTGCGTACGGGCATCACGTGACGAGTGGCTGGGTGATGACGTGGTGCGAAACAAAAACATATACCCGCCTCTTCTAACGCTCGGCCCTGCACCGCTATTGGCGCATCCACATTAACGCCGACAGCTTGTAGTACTTCAGCTGATCCTCGACCTGTACGCGACTTATTGCCATGTTTGGCGACCACCACACCGCCAGCAGCTGCGACAATGGCTGCGAGTGTTGAAACATTAAAAGTCTTTGGTGCTCCACCAGTGCCCGCCGTATCAAGCAATGTCTCTGGGGAGACTGATGATTCAACATGGTCAACTTTGGCACGCATGACACGCGCCGCGCCGAGCAATTCCTCTGGGGTTGGGGTGCGTGTTGCCAAAAGTGCAAGGAAGGCCCCCATCTCACCCTGGGAGGCAACACCGGTCATCATGGCCTCAAAAGCCTGGGTCGTTTCCTTGGTGTTTAAAGAGGCGCCGGATAGGAGCTTGCGTAAGTAGGGTGTGAGATCAGCATTCTCACCGCCAGCAAACTCAGCGGGAGCTACTGCATTGTTCTGCTGTCCTGAGGATGGTTTTCTGGTCTGGTCGCTCATGGTTTTACGCTTAGCTTAGCGGTCGTGATACGCTATCACACATTCAATGTACTTCTTTCTTGCCGATGCCTACCTGCACACCATAGATCCCTTTGCTATCGAGTTCTCAGATGGCTGGGGTTTGCGGTGGTATGGGCTCTCCTATGCAGTTGGGTTCGCTCTTGCCTGGCTACTGACCCGATGGCTGGCTCGCACACAACGCATTCTGATTCCCTTGAGCGCTGTCGGCGATTTCATGATCTATCTCATCGTCGGAGTGATCGTTGGGGGGCGAATGGGCTATGTGCTGTTCTACCACCCTGAATATTTGGTCCAGTTCACACCAGATATACCTTTTTGGGAGGCCTTGGCCATCAATCGCGGTGGCATGGCGAGTCATGGTGGCATCATTGGTGTGGTTTTGGCATCAATCATATTTGGGTGGCGTCGCGGTATCTCACCCTGGCATGTGATTGATGTTTCAGCATTCATTTGTCCACCAGGCCTCTTCTTGGGCCGGATAGCCAATTTCATCAATGGTGAGTTGTGGGGTAAGCCACTGCCCGAATCGGCGGGGACGCCGTGGTGGAGCATTCAGTATCCACAAGAGATCTACCAATCCCAAATTGATCTCGAGCCCTTGCGTGAAGTTATTCCATATGAGGTTGGTTTTAAAGACCAAGTGGTTGAACTTGCTTACCAAGGAGATCCGCAAGTCACGTCATATCTACAGGAACAACTGACCGCGTTTTATCCATCACAGATTTTGCAGGCACTCTCTGACGGCCCAATCTTGATGGCCGTACTGGCGACCGTGTGGCTGTTACCGCGCAAGCCAGGCATCATTAGTGGTACGTTTCTATTGACCTACGGGATTCTACGTATTTTCACAGAGGTCTTTCGGCAGGCTGACGAGGGGATTGAAGTGATTGCAGGTCTGCAAAGGGGGCAGTTGCTCAGCGCCTTTATGGTCATTGCTGGAGCCATCATTTTGGTGATTTGTGGGATACGTCCGGTCAAGCGTGTTGGTGGTTTATTGAAACCAGTAGATGGAACCGATGTTGCCTAGCGCTGAGTTAAGGCGACACAACCAGCGGCCGACCATTGAGCAACCAGATTTTCAAAGGTGTGCTTCATGTTGACTGACGCATCAAGGTTAGCCTCAGCGGCAGTGATCGCAGCAATAATCGAAAGGCACCTATCAAGGGGCTGTTCATGAGCAGCTTGTTCGGCCATTTCTGCCCGCGTGAAATCTGCAAGCATGCCCAAGAGGTAGCTTGCCCCACGCTTGTTGGCCGCATCTTTACTGGCATTTTCGTGGTCCTTGACCCAAGACTTAGCAAATTCATCTACCAAGGCACTCATGGTCACGCCAAGCTTGACCGGGAAACCCCCCTGCTTCAGCGTCTCAAGCCCGTCAGCTAATTCGGTAGGCCACTCGGTCATCCCATAGTCGAGGGCCACCTGGGCTCTCCCTGGGCTCCCACCAGCCAGCTCGATGACCTGCTGACGCTGTTTTTCATTGAGGTCTTTGTGCTCTCGATTCAGCCAAGTTTCCATCATCGGAGCATTGAGTGGTCCAAAGCGCACCATCTGACATCGGCTGCGGATGGTCGGAAGTAGCCTTTGTGGGCGGCTGGTAATCAAGAAGGTGTAGGTTGAAGTTGGTGGCTCCTCGAGTGTCTTGAGCAGTGCATTTTGGGCGTTCGTGTCAAGCAATTCCGCCTCATCAATAATGAAAACTTTGCCATTGGCGCGGCCTGGGGTCTTGTAGGCCTTGGACTCGTGCCGTTTTCCATCAGCGGTTTGTCCACCGATCATTAATTCGCGAAGTAGATCGAGGGGCAAGTTTAAGAGCTTGCGAGTTCGCAGTTGCGGCGTTTGGGCATAGACCGCGAGTTCTTTGTAGATCAGATGAAAATCCGGATGAAGGCCCTCGTCAATTGCATGGCAACAATCTGAATCAGGTGCTCCCATGAGATCATTCGGACACAAAATTTGCTTTGCGAGAGCGATAGCGCAGGTGCACTTACCGACCCCACTTGGACCAGCCAGGATCCATGCGTGGTGCATTCTTCCTGAAGCCATTGCTTTCTGAAGACTGGTGACGGCGGCATCTTGTCCAAGGAGTGTTTCCATCGCTTACACACTAGTTTACGTGCCCGGGCCATTTTGCGTCCGACCTTCACTAATCGGCCAGTTGGCGAGTCTATCACCCAGCAGCGAAATCAGGCTTGTGGTTGTTCTAGTCGACTTTCTTAGTAAGCGGTAGGCGCCAACAGACAATTGGGGTTGTGAATAAGTCTTTCAATCAGTCGGGGGCATCGGTCCAAAGCTTGTTTTTCCTCGCCTCTTCTTTGCGGCGCGTTCAGGCGGTTTGTGCGGTGGTTGGACTGGCTGGTGGCATTTGGCTAAGGGAGCTCATGCCTGAACTACCGACGCGGTACGTATCCGGCATCGTCCTCTTTTCCGCAAGCTTGCTCTTCAGCTGTGTCGCCCAACTGCGCAAGCGTAGTTTCATGAGGCCGCTCAAGCATCAAACCAATGATGGCCATGAGAAGTTATGGGTGGTTGTTACATGTCTTGTCGGGGTCGTGACAGGATTTGCTATGAACAACGTCACATCCATACAACACAATAAAGTAAAGCTAACGTCGGATGCTTCACGGGCTTTGGTTTCTCTTGAAGGGCAAGTTGCGTCTAGGCCAAAAGTATTCTCCTCAACCAGCGGCAACGATTTTCATAAGAGAATCTCCACACAGGTTCCTTTGAGTTCTGTTCAACTTATTAACAACACACTTGAGCAGCCTGCTAGAGTTGAGCAAGAACTATTCTGTATCGCATGGATTGACGGTGACCTCTCTGATCTTAAGCGTGGCACGTTTGTAAAATTGAGTGGTTGGGCCAGTCTTCCATCAAGCCCTAAATTACCAGGTGGATTTAATCAGCTTCGTTGGGCAAACCATCGCGGTATTGATCTTCTGGTGTCCGTTCCAGAAGCTGGACTCGTTCACGTTCTCTATGACCGAGAGCCAGTAAGCCTTCTCGAAAGGATAGGGCGATTCCGAGATGACTTTCATCGGACTGCAGGTGGAGCAGCAACCAACGGTCTCTCTCCGGTCGCCGGCGGAACTATTCGAGCGTTGCTGCTTGGGCAACGGGGTGGCCGCGAATTCAGCAGCCTTATGAACCTACTTCAGCGATTAGGTGTGTCTCACCTGCTTGCGATTTCTGGCCTTCATCTGGCAATTGCTGTTGGGGGCATGGTCGCTGTAGCGCGTCTTTGCGGAGCTCCGTCTCGAACAGTTGGCATGATTGTCATTGTTGTAGCACTTGCAGCCTTATGGGTTGTTGAGGTTCGCCCACCCTTAATGCGGGCTGCAGTCATGGCCATGTTTTGGGGCCTCAGCTTAATTCTAGGACGTAGCATCAGCCTCACAGGAACTCTGTCAATCGCAGCGATCACCATTCTGATTGTACGACCCCAAGAGCTCAATCAACCAGGGTTTCAACTTAGTTTTGGCGTTGTGATGGGATTAGTTTTCTTGACACCATTGGTTATCCAACGTTGGACACCGAGCCAGATCGGCATGGTTCAATCTACACATTTTCAAAAAGTAAAAAGATGGATCAGAGATCTTTCGGCAGCAGCTCTTGTAGCTTGGTTTATTGCAACACCACTTGTTGCCTATCACTTTCATATTTTTTCACCACTGGGAGCGCCCCTCGGAGTTGCTCTGCTATTGCCAGTTATAACACTCATGATATTTGGTGCTTTTCATATCACATTAGGTCTCGTGTTTGGTATCACATGCGCACCTCTTTGTTGGTGTATAGATCGCCTTGTAATCACCATTGACTGGGCAGTAGAAAATATCGGTGGCTTGCCTGGAACTTGGTGGCCACTACCAGAAATACCAGCTGTGTTTTGTCTAGCTGGGGTCCTATGGGCTATTTCATGGGCAGTTGTGTTGGGCCTAAAGTGGCGGCGCCTCATCATGTTTATAGGCGTACTCATCTTTGGCTTACTGATTGCTTCTAGTTTGGCATTGGGTCGCACAGAGCCACTACGAATAGACATGCTTGATGTGGGTAACGGCTCTTCTTATTTACTGCGAAGTGGTTATAAGACCGCACTTTTTGATGCGGGATCACAATCAGGTCAGACAATTGGTCCACGCGCTATTACACCGGCACTGCACGCACTCGGCGTGCGTCGATTAGATTCACTTATTCTTAGCCATGCACATCTAGATCATATTTCCGGCGCCCTCGAAGTCATTCGCGAATTTAAACCAAAGCAGTTGGTCATAACACCCAATTTTATCGAAGCCTCAAAAGAGATGATCCATCATGGCAGACCTTCCCTTGTGCACGATGTTATTGAGTTCGCTCGAAACCAAGGCGTTCTTACAAAATTAGTAACCGCTGGTACGTCTTGGCAGTTTGGTGAGGTGACAGTGAAGTGCTTGGCACCAAGTCCAAATATCATTTATGACAGTCACAATGATGCTTCCATGGTGCTTCAGATGGAAGTTGCGGGAAGACGTGTGCTGTTGACTGGTGATATCGAAGACCAGGGGATCGATCTACTGCTCAAATCAACACGTCTCAGTGATTTTGACATTGTCGAAGCGCCACATCATGGAGAAGAATCAAAAGCGTCAATGCGATTTATAGACCAAGTGAATCCGTTGATCGTGCTTCAATCATCAAAAAGTTTGCGTGATGGCAAATGGCTGAAGTTGCCAGAACGAATACACCTTCATACTGCATACGATGGCACATGTTCTGTCGTGGTTTCCTCACAAGGCGTTATTCATGCGCAACGTTGGAATGGACCATTAGAGCAAGAGCCACATCGCCACCGGTAATGCACCGGCCATCCAGATGTTTGTACAGAAAATATAGATGGTGATCTTATCCATATCACAGCTGGCATCTCTCGCCATAATCACATTGATCGTTGATGAGGGAAGCACGGATAACAACAAGACAATCGTGCGGGTTTCCCCTGTGAGACCGAGAATTAAAGTGGCGAGATAACTCGCACCAACAAAAATCGCCAAACGAATTCCGGAATACACCATCGCCTTGCCAAAGCCCTTGGGCTTAACTTCAGATAACGCAAAACCGAGTGATAGCAACAACAGTGGAATGGCCATATGACCAAAGAACTCAAGCGAACGATCGATGTAACTAGGTAAGGTGAGGCCACTAAACATAATGATCAGAGCAACGACGCTTGCCCAAAGTAGGCCCCGCTTCAGCAATGGTTTAAAGGTAACCTTGCCCTCAAAACACCAAATTGCGACACTGAACTGCGCGATCAATACAACCACCGCGTAGCCAATACAAAGTGCCAGGCCAGAGTTACCAAACCCAAGGAGGCCAATCGCAATACCAACAGACATGTTGCTAAGTGCGCTTGGCGTGAGATAGGTGCGCGGCTCCATTCTGGCAAGTCGAATAACCACGATGCTGATTGCAAACACAATGGCCAGAACCAGTGCAGCAGCACCCATAATCCACAACATTTGAATTGGATTCGCTCGGTCATTTGCCAGCTGGTGAATAATCAGACAAGGCAAAGCAACCTGGAGGATCAGGGGACCAATCTCTTTTTTGGCCCAGGGAAACTTATAGCGACCAAGCGTATACCCAATTAAAATAACTGAGAACAGCGGCACTAGAATGTCAAGGATGTGGTTGAGCATCACAAGAGATCGTATACGATCTCACGGCGCCACTGTAATGACCATGTTTACGCACGACACCGTTGAAGTGTCAAGTACAGCCCCTGCCTAGGCTTGAGCCTCAAGAAACATGATTGCATTTAAGCAAGACGGTGCTTAAGAGCGACGGCCACCACGGATTTTTGTGTCTTGCTTGGGACTTTGTTTCGGGGCCGATCGAAGTGGTGATTCATCCCAACAATCTTCTCCAAAGTGAATAAGCAGTTCACTAAAGTCAGAGACATCGACATCACCATCGCCATCATGGTCAGATGCCAGATCACCAGTGCCCCCAAATTCAACTAAGAGCACGGAGAAATCCTCGATATCAACGACCCAATCTCCGGTGGCATCACCAATGCAATCGGGGCAGTCATCTAAGAAATAAGTGAATGCGTCAGTCGTATAAAGCGTTCCAACAGAGATGTGGTCAGTTGTATTTCCACAAAAACGTGTGTTGTCTATAACAACCACATCAGTTGAGTCACTTTCAATAGCGCCACCATCGGTTGAAGCGGCGTTGTCTCGGAAGAGAGAAGCGCTTATACGAGGCGCCCACATGCCAGTGCTAACATACATTCCACCACCGGACCCAGCAGCGGTGTTCGATTGTATTGTGCAAAGTGCGAAAAATGCACGCGACTGATATTCATAGAACGCGCCACCATCGTTGGCTTGGTTCCCTTCAATAAGACAGTTATTAAAATGGGGGTCAGAATCAAGGTCGTACCCGGCGGCTCCAAGGTGAGCTTGATTGCCGGTGATCGAACAATCATCGAGGAAAGGTAATGCTTTGTGATTGTGGATAGCGCCGCCATTGGTTGCCTGATTCGCAAAAAAATGACAAGTCGTGATCGTCGGTGAACTCGTGTAGTTCCCGATACCACCACCCCAATGAGCACTATTGGTGTTGAAAGAGCATTGGTTCACGGTGACAAGAAGACCACCATAAACATAGAGGCCTCCACCAACATTAGCAGCAATATTGGCTTTGAAAATGCATTGATCAAATGATGTTTCATGCGAATTGGTGTAGACGCCCCCACCATGATCACCGCTTTGGTTGCTGAGAAAGTCGCATAATGTAAACGCGACGACGGTGTTGCTTCCCAAGAAGACCCCTCCACCACCTAAAGCGGACTGGTTAAGGTTGAATCGAGAATGATTCACAGAGCCACTCGTGAGATCTGTAAAATGCAAACCACCACCACCACCAATAGTTGCTTCGTTTCCATCAAAATCACAATCAGTAAAGGTCACAGCATCTGAGGACCTATTGAAAGCACCACCGCCATTGACGTTGGCGTGATTGTTCAAGAATTGACAGTTATCAAGAGCAGGGCTGGAGGTTCCCTCAATATGCAATCCACCACCATCGTCTGCTTGGTTGTTTTGGAAGATGCAATTGCGAATGATTGGGCTTGCTGATTCAATGTGCACTCCCCCGCCCCGGCCACCGGTCGTTGCCACGCCGTTGACAAAAGTAAAACCTTTGATCGTACTTTCGTTGCCGCCAGAGGGGTGTACATAGAGACAGGTACGAGCGCTTTGACCGTCTATAAATGTGGCTGACGGTCCATCATTGGCATTAATGATAAGGCCCTTGGAACCAATATCCACAACAGCTGGACCCGAACCTGTATAGGTGCCGGCTTTTACTGCTATTGAATCACCAGTCACAGAAGCACTGACGGCATCTTGAATGGTGGCAAAGTCACAGCCCGAGGCACAAACTGTCCACTCGGTCGCGCTTGCCGTACTGACAAGGGTTGCGAGAAGTGCAGTTACAGGTGCCATCAATCGAAGTCTTGTATTCATAGGGGCCTCTCCCACGTGAGTTGCCCCCATTCTTGCATCATTGCGCTACGAGATCCAAACAAAAAGTTCGTATCAACAGCCAATAACCCACCTGAGGGGCCTGGCACGTGCTCGCCGGTGTTCAAAACCAAGGCTTAGCAGTGGTTACTACAAAAGGTGCTGCTGTTGAATGGGTCAGCTAGGGCGTCCTGTTTTCATCATTCTCTTCCGCGTCTACAGTTGCCCAAGATCCAACATAAGCATCAATCGGGAAGGGACGAACGTCATAGTTTTGTTGTGGGGCGACCGCAGGAAGTTGCAACAGCATGTGTACATGCGGAACACGACTGATCGATGGATAGTTGGCAGCAAGTTGATTGAAGTCTTGGCTATACCAGTCTTGTACCTCGACATCGAATGAGCCTTCGTTAAAACCAGCAAGATCTGGGACTCGTGGAAATGCTATTGCTGCCACAGGCTGTGAATCGCTATCACGCAAGTGAAGTCTCGCATCGATATGTCCTAAATAATAAGCGTGGTTTCCCTCACTGATTGTGAATTCACTGCCAATGGGCATCTGAAAGAGCCCATTGGTCATGAGGTAATGGCTTGAGACACCGCGTAAAGAAACCAGTTCGTAGGTACCTGGTTGGAGTCGGACACCAACAAGGTTACGAGGAGAGCCTTGATCACCGATCATAAGATCGACAACTGGGCCAAACACAAGGCCCATAAGATTCTCAGTGCCTTCCGTTACGGGCCAATCTGGATTCAAAACAAGGCTTGCATGATCCTTGTCATCTTTACGAATAACAATGGATTGTGGTATTGGGTGCTGCTCTGGGACAACTAGGTTTTCCACCGAGACAGACATAACAACAAGTGAGTGGTTCTCGTCGATCCCAAGCGCATTATTACTCTGGCATCCAGCTGCAAGAAAGACGGTTGCGGCAGCGAAGATGATTGGGCAGGCGCTAAAAAATCTTGCCATTTGACTCATTGTTAATACCCCTTGTGCATCGCGAAGAGGATACCTCAAAATAGATTCCTTTGACGCTACACCGTGTTTTTGGTGTTGGTTGAGGCCCTCATTTTGGGTGAATAGCTATAATTACCGGCCAATTAAAGGAGCCACGAATTGAGGACGTTGATCTTATCTCCCATACTCGTTGGGACCATGTTGTTGGCTGCAACGGAAGTGGTTCAGACGACACCGGTGACACCACAACCGTCACAGGCAACGACGGCCAAACAAGCAATTCCCAAGATCGATTTGACGCCTCTTTGGGGAGGAATGACCTTTTCGCAGCCGGTCGATTTAACATCGGCCCCAGGCAATGAAACCACCTTTTTTATTGTGGAGCGCCCGGGGCGGATTATTGCGGTTGATGGAAAGAATAGCGCTCCCGTGAAGCGAACGTTCTTAGATATTCGTAGAAATAAGGTGTCCATGCGCCATTCTGAAGAAGGCCTGTTAGCGCTGGCTTTCGATCCCGATTACGCATCATCTGGAAAGATCTATGTTTATTACACAGCGACTGAGCCAAGGCGAGGCGTTTTGGCGCGTTTTACCGCAACACCAGGCAGTAAAGATTCGATTGATCCAACAACAGAAGAAGTGCTATTGACAGTCGAACAACCATGGGGAAATCACAACGGCTCAACAGTCCTCTTTGGTCCAGATGGATATCTGTACATCAGCCTTGGTGATGGAGGCGCCGCCGATGATCCCCATGGCCACGGGCAGGATTTGACGACGCTCCTGGGCACCATTCTTCGTATTGATGTAAACAATCGTGACGAAGGTAAGGCTTATGCGATACCCGAGGACAACCCATTTGTGGGCCGTAGTGATGCGCGCGATGAAATCTGGGCCTATGGCCTCAGAAACGTATGGCGGATGAGTTTTGATCAGAAAACAGGTGAACTTTGGGCTGGTGATGTTGGTCAAAACAAATTTGAGGAAGTCGACATTATCGTCAAGGGCGGAAACTACGGATGGAACGCACGTGAGGGCAAACATGCATTTCCTGGTGGCAAAGGCCAAGGCCCATATGTTGAGCCAGTCTTCGAATACAACCGAAGAGGCGGCGGTTCAATCACTGGCGGG
>CALCOW010000308.1 GCA_937899935.1 uncultured Phycisphaerae bacterium | reverse complement strand
TCCACAATAAATCTGTAGTCGTCGTGTTATTGGAGCCCCCAATGAAACGCCTAGATCAGGAACACCCAGCTGCGTTAAGCTCTCCAAAGCTGCTGCGTTTAAACAGCCGCCACAGACTTTATGCCTCGGAAATGTTGCTTTGTCCAAGATCAAGGTTCGGCGACCCTGCGTTGCCATACCTATAGCTGCAGCTGCCCCCGCAACACCAGCACCAATCACAATGACATCCCAACGGATGCCCGTTGCATCCTGAGGGGTCATCGTGTCTGATAGGGCGAGTGATGGCATGATCTTATTTTCCTGTTACGACTTACTTATAAGTTGCCAACGAAATGGTCGACATCGCCTTGCTTGAACGTTTGGTAATCCAGCTGTTGCTGCCATCTGTATCGCCTCCTGCTTTGTGTAAGCAGCTCGAACTGATCGTGGCGCGTCTGTATGAACAATAGGTGATCGCGTCAGTAACTGAGACACCGCGAAAGCTGCACAATACCCGAGAACCGACCGATCAAGATCATTGACCAACATTAAACTTGATGCAGCATCAGACATGCGCCGCAACACCACCTGCGCTTGTTCTCGATCTAAATGATGCAAAAACAGGCTTGAAGTCACGATTTGAAAATGATCGGGTATATCTTGCTCACAAATATCAACCATGAAGGAATCTAGTGGAATCTCAAGTGCATCGGCTCGCTCTCGCGCCCAACCTAACGCGCGCTGACTTATGTCACAGACGGTTAGCTGTATTTTCACATCTTGCCGCTGCGCCAGTTTGACAACTTCAATGGGTACGTCTCCGCCGCCAGCTGCCACATCAAGCATGCGCAGTTCAGTATTCGGCTCAATATGCTTTTTCAATTCTCGCCATATCTCTTTGGCTGTACCACTAATGTGATTGATACGTGCCAGACCTTGAAGTGCGCGCTCATGCGATTCCGCCTCAAGAGCCGGATCATCCATAAGCTCATCTTGCCGATACTGGCGAATCAATATGTTGCCTTTAAAACATGCCAAAGATAACTGATAATCACGCAGGAACTATCTGCTCTGTTCGTGGATCCCATCGAAGTGCTTGCCCAGTGCGATAAGACTCGACTGCCATTTTTATGGCCACCATCGTTGAACAACCAAGATCAACATTACATGCAGGTTCGCACTGGCCACGTATCGCGCCTAAAAATGCACCCATGTGATCGGGTCTAGATTCACCCACCATTTCTAGCTTTGCCTGCCCCTCTGCGGGCCGAGGATGCTCTTTGCCGTTTTCATCTTTCACCATCGAATGTTCTAGTAAGTCATCGTTTGCTTTGCGAAATTCTGGCCACCAAGTGCGCTGCTCCGAGAGCGAAAGAGCATTGTCAAAGTCAATGGATCCATACTGACCATGAATCTGAACTGGGATGTTGGTGTCGTTTGTCATCACGCTCACCAGCATGATGGTGTGTTCGCCTGGATACTCCGCCATCATGAAGAAGTTATCTGGTATGTCTCGATCATCCTTCTCAAGATAACGACCGCCAGCGGCAACAACTCGTTTTGGGTATTCGCCATTTGGGCCACTTACAGCGAGTAATAGTGGCGCCAGTTTGTGGTACAGCAAATCGGTTGCAAGTCCTCCGTTGTATGCCCAATACTTTCGAAAACGAAAGAAGTGATCGGCGTTCCAGGGAATCTTCTCCGTCAGTCCATGTTTATGGCCAAGCCACTGATCCCACCAAACAAAACCATCATTGGTGCCGCCTGGTCCTGCGTCTGGATCGATATGCCAGTTAAATTGTCCACCGCGTGAATTACGACAGTAACTACCCTGGCTCCAAGTCACTTTCCCGATACGACCGTCTGCAATGGCTTTGCTTGCTTTCCAGTATCTGCCATCGCTAGTTCCCTGTGGCCCAACTTGTAACACCCGACCAGTCCGATGAACCGCATCACGACAAGCAATTGCTTGATCAGTCGTCAATGAGAGTGGCTTTTCAACGTAGACATCTTTCCCTGCCTCCATTGCATCGATCGCGATTTTGGTGTGCCAATGATCAGGTGTCGCGATCAGAACCGCATCGATATCGGGATCATCGAGCACATAGCGGTAATCCATGGTGCCACGATCACTCGGGTTATCCGTAACCTTCAAGGCGCTGTTGAGCCGCCGTCGATAGACATCGCACACCCGGCCTACTGAGACATTATCCGCCTCTTTGCGAGACATGATATTGCGCAAATGACCATGGCCCATACCGCCCGTACCGATCACTCCCATATTGATCTTGTCGTTCTTAGAGTGGCCGATAGACGCAGATGAATCCGTCGTTGGTTGCTCTTTACCGATGGCATTCGATGCAAGGAGCGTCGCTGCTGAAGTAGCTGCCGCCGTACCAAGAAATGTTCGGCGGCTTAGATCTGCATGATCAGACATTTGAACTCTCCTCGCATCAATGTGTAGAACACAGCGATCTGCTGCCTCTGAAAATCTACAGACGCTCCATTCTACCTCACAAGAGCCTTGCTCGGCATTGAGAAGATTACAACTCTTGCACCAAGATCTTTGATTGGACCTGAAGCTCTCTCAGATCCAGAAACGCTCAACGCTGAGGCCAAGGCGTCTGCCGTTGCGGCGTCTTCAGCAATCACCGTCACTTGTGGGGCATCAACCAGTGCCTGGCCTGTTCGAGGATCAACAATGTGTGAGAAACGGGCTTCGCTGACCTTCAAATTCTGGTGCTTATCTGAGCTTGTTGCGATGCCACACTCAGTCAGTTCAAATTCGGTGAAACCTCTGCCAGACACATTTGGTACCTGTATTCTCCAGCCAGGCTGTCCTGGTGGAGCAGAACCAAGCGCCAGATCTCCTCCCACATCAATCAATGCACAGTCAAAACCACACTGCTCAAGCGTCAACAAGGCTTGGTCTGCAGCATACCCCTTGCCAATACCACCCAAGTCTAACTTGGTATGTGGGTGTAGAAATGCAACAGACCGTTGCTCATTGCTCAAGGCAATATTTTTGATCCCTGCCGACTCCGTGGCAAGTCTAATTGCGTCTGCTGATGGTAGTGTTCCTTGTTGGCGAGCAAAGCGCCAAAGAGCAACTAGAGATCCGGCGGCTGGATCGAAAGCACCGTCTGTGATCTCTGCAATCTCCAGACTTCTCAGCAGCAAGGCGCCAAGATCCGCTTGCATTAGAAATGGTGCCTGCCACGCAGATTCATTGATTTTGGACAAATGGCTCGTGGACAAGTAATCACTGAGCTCTCTGTCCAGGGCTTCAAGTCGAGCAAAGCCCTTGGTTGCTGCTTCAAGGCCTTGTTCAGAATTGGAGCAATACAGCGTGATTCGGACCCGACAACCCATTATGATCTTCTGATACGAGGTTTTCTGGTCTTGAGGCCTTCCTGTTGCACATCCCGTACAGATCAACAGGACGCCCATGACGATCACCGGTAGGCTGTTTCTGGGAGCGTGTTTTCTTATGAATTTCATCCAACACTCATCCTATCGAGCTGTCATCGCCTGCGGGGCATTATCTGTCATGCCAGCCTGCCAGCATGGTGCCACAACTGCACATAGCAGCCGCACGAGCTCCGCCCAACAAGTAGCGCCTCCCGCCCAGGGTCAGAAAGACTTTTTGCAGAAAATTCCAGGCACGACACTGTCGATTTCCATGATCGCAGTCGTTCCAATGAATTCCACACTTCCGCACGATGCAAATCATGAAAACCACAAACAGTCGCGCGCTTTCTGGATCCAAGCCAAAGAGGTGACCTGGGATCTATATGACACCTTTGTGTATCAACTTGATGAAGTTGGTATGCCAGATCAAGCGGATGGAATGACCCGGCCATCTAAACCCTACGTCACCTTCGACCGAGGATGGGGGCACGCCGGCTATCCGGCCCTGTCTATGTCAGCAAAAAATGCAGAATCGTTTTGCGCCTGGCTTTCCGCCAAGACTGGTCGTCAATACCAATTGCCGACTCAAGAACAATGGACACAAGCATGTCAACTTGGCCATGTCGATAGCAACAACATAGAGAGCCACGCTTGGTTTAAATTGAACTCAAAGGGTCAAACACATCCTGTTGGCACAAAGTTAAAGAGCCAATTAGGAACCTATGATATGTGGGGGAATGTTGCTGAATGGGTCACCACACCTCAAGGACCGATCTTAGTTGGTGGTTCATATCGGAACCCCAAAAACCAAATCGGATGTCATGCGATGCAGTCGCCTGTCCCTGGCTGGAATGAAAGTGATCCCCAGATACCAAAGAGTCAATGGTGGCTGGCTGATGCTCCATTTGCAGGTCTTCGGGTGGTATGTACTGATTAAGGGAAAGCATATGTCTAAGAACACAAGTGCGAACAGAGAAAGTGAACCGAGCAGTCACGTATCGCGCCGAGATTTTGTAAAGGCTTCATCAGCGGTGGTTGCTGGCTCTGCGCTCATCTCATGCAAAGCTGCCCCCCGTGCCTATGCACAAGGCTCAGACACCATCAGGGTCGGTTTGATTGGCTGTGGTGGTCGTGGTACTGGTGCTGCTGGACAAGCGCTCAATGCTGATGAAGGTGTTGTGATTTGGGCAATGGGTGATGCCTTTGCAGACCGACTAGAACGGAGTAAGAAGAACCTCGTACAGCACGCTGGTGATCGCGTGAATGTACCTGCCGATCGAAGTTTTACTGGCTTTGATGCCTATCAGAATGTCATTGATAGCGATGTTGATGTGGTCATCTTGGCAACGCCACCGCACTTTAGGCCAGCACATCTAGCTGCTTCAGTTGATGCTGGTAAACACACCTTTTGTGAAAAGCCGATGGCCGTGGACGGCCCAGGTGTTCGCAGCGTCATTGATTCAGTTAAGAAAGCCAAAGAGAAGAACCTGAATCTCATGTCGGGGTTCTGTTGGCGCTACAGCCTCCCCGAGCGAGAAACTTACCGCCGCATTCATGATGGTGCGATTGGTGACGTCCATTGTGTGCATACGACCTACCACACCGGAACACTAGGGCAATATGCCCGAAAGCCAGAATGGTCAGATACTGAATGGCAAATGCGTAACTGGTGGCACTTCAACTGGCTTTCCGGAGATCACATTGTCGAACAGTCTTGCCACAGCGTGGACAAGATCAACTGGGCGATGCAAAACGAAACTCCACTTCGCGCCACTGGCCTTGGAGGCCGTGAAGTTCGCGAAGGACCTGAATCTGGAAACGTGTTCGATCATTTCGCAGTTATCTACGAGTACCCCAATGGCGCTAGGTGCTTCAATACATGTAGACAGATGCCTCGCTGCTCAAACGACAACTCTGACTACATCTACGGATCAGACGGCACGTGTATGGTCAATGGTTGGGCGCCCAAACACATCATCACGGGTAAAAATGCATGGAGCTATGACGGCCCTACCGCCAATATGTATCAAGTTGAGCACAATGAACTCATGAAGGCACTCCGCTCTGGTCGGGTCATTAATGATGGTGACTACATGACGCAAAGCACCATGATGTCTATTATTGGGCGCATGGCGGCTTACACCGGCCAAACAGTTGAGTGGGATGATGCGATGAATTCAAATGAACGACTTGGACCTTCGACGTACGGTTGGAACGACCTTGAAGTGGTCCCAGTTCCGGTCCCAGGTAAAAGTCGAGTGATAAAGCCACAAATCGATGAATCAACAACCTAAAAATCACGGCGACTGGTCGCGACGTCACTTTCTTGGTGTGGCAGGTGCAACGGCGGCATCTGTCAGTTTCACATCACGCCTGACGGGTCGCGGGCAAGACATCTCAACCACACAACAGAGGCCGAGCCGGAATATGAAGAAATCACTTAAATACGGCATGGTTCAAATCGATGGAAGCGTAGAAGATAAGTTCCGTCTTTTGAAAGAGATTGGCTATGACGGGGTTGAACTCGATAGTCCTAGCGGACTTGATGAAGACGAGGTACTCCGCGCCCGCGATGCAACAGGGCTGGCCATCCCTGGCGTGGTTGACTCGGTTCACTGGCAAAAAACCCTCTCTGATCCGGATCCAAATGTGCGCGGCGAAGGGCGCCGTGGACTCGAGACCGCACTGCGACAGTGCCAGCGCTATGGCGGAAGCACTGTGTTGTTAGTGCCTGCTGTTGTCAATAAAAATGTCTCGTATGACCAAGCCTATGAACGGTCACAAAACGAAATTCGGCAGGTCTTGCCACTCTGTGATGAAACAGGTGTCAAGATTGCTATAGAGAATGTCTGGAACAACTTCTTATTGAGTCCAATGGAAGCAGCTCGCTACGTAGATGATTTCCAGAGTCCCAATATTGGCTGGTACTTTGATGTTGGCAACATCGTCAACTATGGATATCCAGAGCAGTGGATTCGGATTCTCGGTCCACGCGTGTTTAAGCTCGATATCAAAGAATTCAGTCGTCAAAAGCGGAATGACGAAGGCCTTTGGAAAGGCTTTCAAGTCAAACTACTCGAAGGCGATTGTGACTGGCCTGCGGTTATGCAAGCGTTGGATGAAATTGGTTATGACGGCTGGGGCAGTGCAGAAGTTGGGGGCGGCGATGAAGCCAGACTGCGTGATATCGCAGATCGAATGGACCGCATTTACGCCAGTTGATGAATGCACGGAGATCAAATATGTCATCCGCTCATGACGATTCCCAGAGTAGTTTCACACGGCGCGACTTTGTGCGCTACTCAACTCTGACAGCATCTGCCCTAGCAGTTACAAACATGCCCGTTATGGCCAGGCAAGATGCTGGAACATCGGAAACCATTAAGGTGGGTTTGATCGGATGCGGTGGACGTGGCACTGGTGCTGCGCACAATGCACTTGAGGCGCACCAAGATGTCCAAATTGTGGCAATGGCTGATGCCTTCTCTGATCGGCTCAACAGTAGTCGAAAATCGATCGCCGACCATACCAGTGGACGAGGCCACGTTAAAGAAGCGCGCTGTTATACAGGTTTTGATGCCTACAGAAACTTACTAAACGATGACGTCGACGTGGTCATTCTTGCAACACCACCACACTTTCGACCCATGCAGTTCGAAGCTGCTGTGAATGCTGGTAAGCACGTGTTTATGGAGAAGCCCGCAGCGGTTGATCCCACTGGAGTTCGGCAGGTAATCAAAGCCGCTAAAAAAGCTCGTGGTGACAACCTGAGCGTTGTTGCTGGAACACAGCGCCGCCATGAACGTTGCTATCTGGATGCGATGAATCGTATTCAGCGTGGAGACATCGGCGACGTCAACAGTGGTCGGGTGTACTGGAACATGGGTGGACTGTGGGTGCGACAGCCACAAGAAGAATGGTCAGACATGGAGTGGCAACTTCGTAATTGGCTGTATTTCACATGGCTCTCGGGTGACCATATTGTCGAGCAGCACGTACACAATTTAGACGTTGCTAACTGGGTTATGGGTGGCACTCCAGTGCGCTGTATGGGTATGGGCGGCCGCCAAGTTCGCACTGGTGAGGAATATGGGCATATCTTTGATCATTTTGCTGTTGATTACGAATATCCCAATGGACGTCATGTGATGAGCATGTGTCGTCAAACCGATGGTTGTGCTTCAAGAGTTGAGGAGGCATTTCATGGGAGTGACGGACGCTGCCTACTTCGTTCGGGATTCGCTCAGATTGCCGGTGATAAACCATGGCAATTTAGTGGCGCTAATACCAATCCCTACGTCCAAGAACACCGAAACCTGATTGCCTCAATACGCGGCCAGGGCCCTTATTTGAATGAAGGGCAACGCGTTGCAGAATCAACACTCACCGCAATTATGGGGCGAATGTCGGCATACACAGGTAAAGAAGTTTCTTGGGATCAAGCAATGAACTCACAACTTGACTTGGCTCCTGCAGTTTATGAATTTGGCGATATTGAGGTCCCAGCGGTGGCCACACCAGGGCGCACCCCGTTGATTTAAACCGAAAGAAACCAAGATGCGCAGACGAGATTTTATAACAACCTCAATAGGTACCTCAGCGGCAGCAATGCTAGCAAGCACTGCCATAGGACGCACGGCCAAGCCAGATCCTATGAACCAAGAAGTTACTAAAAGAACATTTAATCTCCGCTATGCGCCACATCTCGGCATGTTTAGTCAACATGGTGGTGATGCAACCGGACAAATTGACTTTATGGCTGCTGAAGGTTTCACGGCGTTTGAAGACAACAGCATGCGTCATCGGGGGCGAGCCGAGCAAAAGGCAATTGCGGATGCTCTAGACCGCAACAACATGTTGATGGGTGTTCTTGTTGCAAACGATGGTGGCTTTGGTCCACCTCTTATTACGAGCGGTGATAAGGATATCGAAGATCGCTTCTGCGCCAATGTCAGAGAAACCATCGAGGTCGCGAAGCTGTTCAATGGCAAATATGCAACGGTTGTTTGCGGAACGGTAGATCCAGAACTCAACGCCAAACAACAACAAGCTAATGTCGTACGAGCGCTCAAACGCGCCAGCGCTATATGTGAGCCTCATGGCCTGATTTTATGTTGCGAGCCACTGAACTGGCGAGATCATCCAGACCAGTACCTTCGCTACTCACCACATTCTTATGAAGTTATGAAGCAGGTCGATAGCCCGTCATGCAAAATTCTCTTTGACATTTACCACCAACAGGCGAGTGAAGGGAATCTCATTGAGCATATGGATAAGTGTTGGGACGAAATTGCTTACATTCAAGTAGGTGACAACCCGGGGCGAAGAGAACCAGGCACTGGTGAGATTAACTACCGAAACGTCTTCAAGTTTCTTGCTGAGAAAGGCTACCAGGGGCCTGTCGGTATGGAACATGGCAATGCCAAGCCCGGCAAAGAGGGTGAACGCGCTGTCATTGATGCCTACATTCAAGCAGATGACTTTTAGATTGCCATATAGCCCCTCATTAATCTGAACAATGACCACACCCATACCCTGGGCAGTCATCGAGTTCACCATCCAGCGTGTGTCGAAAGACCATTTGATAAGACAATTCATCTGTGCAATTGACGATGCCATCAGCATTCACATCAAATGCGGGATCACACGTTCCAGGAACGTCACAGAAGTGGTCTCGTATGGCAGCAAGGTCGCCACACTCAAACATCACGCCATCGCCGTTCAGATCGAGTTCGACCGTGCCATCGACCATTCCATCGATACTAAGACCCGCATACTCAAAGACGAACCAGGCATCATCGAGATCAACCACACCGTTGCACTCAAAGTCTAAATCGTCAGAACAGGGATCACATCCCATGTTGTCTTGCACGATCCACATGTCTGCACATGTCACCGCTCCGTCTAAATCAACGTCGGCTAGAATCGACAGCGGCCCCATATTCAAACGGATTGCATTGAGATCGTCTTGATCTACGATCCCATCTTGAGTGACATCAAATCGAGGGCAGTTGCAGCCAAGGTATTGCTGCGTCCAGGCGTAATCTTGCTTATCAATTTGCTCATCGTGGTTGACGTCACCTCGGCAAGCGTAGTCTGACGGTCGATATGCCGGGGCCTCTGGATCTGTCACAAAACACTCCGTTGGGTCACTGGCCTGAAGGTTGTAGTCATCATTGGGAATCGGATAACGCACACGTGAATCTGTGTTTGCCCGAACAATCTTCGCGTCAACCATATCAACAATGCCATTGCCATCCACATCAGGATCGATCAACACAATCTGTGATGGATCGTGTCCGAGGTGGGCAATCACCAGTGCGAAATCAACGTCATTGACTGACTGGTCGTGATTGACATCTGGAGACAAGACCCGAACCCGTGCCAATGGATCACCAACCGGCGCGCCTTCAGAACCAAGCATGCCGATTCCAGACAACGAGGCTTCACCCCACGTAAGTCCATTGTTGTAGAGATTGTCCGCCATATATGGCAGCTTTGCTAAATTGACCCCACCATTCACATACCCGTAAGTAAATGAACCACCGGCTCGACTAATCCAGTCTAAGACATCACCGTGGCCACTCGTGCCAGCTCCACGTAGCTGCCGACCGTTATATGACTCGAGGCTTATAAACAAACCCGCATCATGAGCTATGTAATCTTCTACATACGCTCGATCAACACACTCAACACCAAGACACTGGTTGCCTGAGTACTCCTCGCAGCAGAGAACGAGCGAATTGCGCCCTAAGCCAAAGTGAATGAGCTCTGCATAATCAATGTACGCAAGCTCCTCAGTATTTATTCTCTGGCAGTCTTCAATGCTTGATGTTGTACAAGCACAGTCGTTCCACGCCAGTCCACTAAGTTTTGCTCCATGTAAAAAGGCGACTGTTTGATCGTGATAAACATACCAGTGATTTTCGTACATAAGTTGAGCTACATCGGCACCTGCATTAACCATGCCTCCATACGGCCAGCTGCATTCGGCTCCAGGACCATCTACCACCGTCGTAACCTGAAGTTTATTCACTTTGAGGTCAAGACTCCTCGTAATGAGCGCTCGGACCATATCGATTTTAGCCTCACCGTTTGGTCCCCAAGTTGCATCAAGTCGACTGGCAAAATAAACCGGTACACCGCAGGCCCTATTACGAATGGTGGCCACTGGCACACCAACTGATTGTGCATATGGGTTCTTGTATTGCTCATTGGTGCCATCAACCGCCAGCTTCATCAGGGCGCCTTCAAGGCTGCTCCATACACCATCTGATTGCCCATGGAAATTACCTGTTGGTTGAAAATTCTCGCTCACTAACGCCGGAAGACCGCGACTTGTCACAAACCCAAGTATTTCAACAGAGCTGCTCTCAATATAGGCCAATAGAGGTTGACGGATATGCTCAAGATATGCTTCTGGTGTAATGTAAAAGTTTGTCACCGCGCCAACAGGCGGGCTCTTCCAGTCATCGTCTGTCCAATCAGTCGTATCTGTATAAGCAAGATCGATATCAAACGATCGAACCGTTGGACGGGCTTCCAAGTAAGCCTCGTGTGCTGCTGTAGAAAAGCTGTTTTGACTATTGTAAATAAATATAACTTGATTCGGCTTAACGGAAGCTTTGTTATGGTTTTGAGCATGGGAGATAGATTGAGCAGGATGGTCAGCAGCGATGTCTCGTCCCATGAATAGAATCACGCCAAAGATTGCCGCTGCACAACATGTGCCGATTATTGTTCGTTTTTTTTCCATAGCGAAGACCCCATGTGGAATGAGTCGTGGCACTTTTCAGCTTAATTCTTAGAGCCATTATGGCAACTGAATAGACGTGCCACTTTAGATGAACATAGACCACCTTGTATATACACCATCTGTATTTCTGGAGGTCTATATGCCCTTCAGGCTGCTATCTTGCGCCAAATTTATGTCGTAATTGGTCTTTTTTCGCGGATACGCGCCATGCCATCCTTGCCGGGATAGAAAGCTGCCAAGAAGGCTAGGCAAACCACGGCTGTATACATTGGAATAGCAAAGAGGCCTTGCCAATCTTTCACACCAGCCTCGTCGGTGTACATGGTTCCAATCTTTGCTGCGACATAGCTGCCCACCACGATGCCGATCCCGACAATGACGAGATTGAAGAGATTTTGCGCACTTGCTTTGACATCTCGAGTGCACTCTTCATCAACAATCATAAATGCAACGAAGATAAAACATCCAAAACACAAGCCATGTAGTGCAACGCCGGCAATCAATGTCACCATGACAGGTACACCAAGAGATGCGGACAGCCAGTCAACGTATGCGAATAGGAACATCCTTAACGCGTAAGCGACCAAGCCGATACTGAGAAGTGTCTTACGAGAAAACCGCTTGGCAACAAGAGGTATCAACATTAACACTAATATCTCAGTAATCTGGCCAATGGTCATTAAACCGCCCCCACCAACCCCAAAGACGCTGTTGATAGCATCTGTGACCTCTCCGGCTTGCGCCTGGTATTTACCTAAGTACACTGCTGTGAACTGGAAATAAAATTGGTGAATCATACTCACGGGTATGGCGACCAAGAACAAAACGAGAAGTGGCATACGCGACGATTCTTTGATCGCTTCGCCGGTGGCAAAGGCTTCTTGGCCTCGCTGTGGTGGTGTTTTTGGCAAACTCAGACAGTAGACCCCCATAATAAAACCAAGAATGGCTGCCACATAGAAGGCGTTGTACATACCTTCCGCCTGTGCTTTCTGAAGCGCGTTTGATGCGGTCGACAACTGGGCTTCAATCGCTACCTTCGTTGATTCGGTTGCACTCTCAAGTGACTGTTTCGCAGTCGCCACTGCATCAACTAAATCCGTTGGCGAGTAAGCATGGTAAAGCCATTGGCCAATGCCAACACCTACCACAATCCAACCAATGGTTCCCCACACACGGACCCATCCGAATTGACGGTCACGATCAGAAAGGTGGTGAAAACTCAATGAGTTTGTGAGCGCCAGTGTCGGTGAATAGACAATTGAGTACGCCAACGCAAAACCAAGGAAACCCCAGAATGATGTAATCTGCACCAGCATTAACATTAAGACGGCACCAAGCAGGTGGCTCACGCCGAGAAAACGTTCTGTGTTAAACCAGCGATCAGCAACTTGCCCCGCAATAAACGGGCCAAACAATGCACCAACACCGCCTGCCATAAACATATAACCTATTTGACCATCGTCGAACCCCCGAACCTTGTTTAGATATGGATACAACAGCGGCAACCAGGCGCCCCAGATTGCATACTGCAACAGCATCATGAGAGATAGTCGTAGGAAGGTGCCCTTGCCAACGTGTTGACTCAATCCAGACTCAGTTTGATCCATATTCATATGTGATGATCTCTTTGTTAGGCAAAACAAAAGGCTCTAAATAGTGATCGCAGTCAGCCCGTCTATGATCGTTAACTTTCAGGAGAGGGAGAAGAAATACCTGAGCCGCGCAAGTGTAAAGAGCGCAGCAAGAATAGCGATCGGTCAGGTGGCCCGCCGAAGACAAAAAAGTATGCATAGGTGCCACCTGGATCTCCAATATGAGCCAAAACCTCGACCCACTCTTCGGTGCCATTACTCTCTGGCACTTGAACAATGGAGACTAGAGGGCCCTTTGGGTGATCTCTGCGGATCTCAAGATACGACTTAATGTCCGGCTTAACCGAGAACACGATGTCTTCAATACCTTCTAGGTTCAATGGATCTAAAGAGACCCACATATCATCCTTGGCGACAAAAGCGATCTTTCCAACCCCGTCTTCAATGTCTTGCTGCTCAAGCCCCTCAGAAGTCTCCATGCTATTTGGAAAAACATCGCGACCTCGAAGAACTGCCATCGTGTGACCAATGACAGGTTGCTGCTCACCAAAGCCCTGATCAGCATATTTGGCTAACAAGAACATTCTTTGGCTCATACCTGCTTGCGGATGCTCTAACTCAGGGATTTTTATGCGGCCACTTGAACCGGTCCGGCTCAATACCGCCTGGCCATCTGGATCACCCGATTGATACAACTCGATGAGAACACGCTCAATATCAGGAGATTGTTCTTCCGGATCCTCTACGAGCACGTCGTATTGGATCCACTGATTAGGCTCTACAACACCACCATTAACAGGCGTAACAAAGTAGAGTTTTGGAATCGTATTGCCAACTACAATCCATGAATCTGTGCCACCAATCGTACCTGACTCACTGGTAACAAAAAGTCGAACAAGAAACGTTCCTTTGTTGTGAAAGGTCCAGTAGGTTTTTTCCCCGCGAGAGTCTATCTCGCCGTCTGAATCAAAATCCCATGCATAAGTATGCTTTTGATCTTCAGTTCCGTTCACATGAGCAACAAAACGAACACTAAGAGGTGGCTGGCCTGATCTTGGCTCACTTTCGATTGTGGGTTTTAATTTATCAACATCTTCAGTACTTCCGTTCGCTGCCCATTGAATGCCTGCAATAACATGTTGCATAAATAATGGCTCAGAGAAAGATTCATCAGTATGGCCACCACCGGTATACATCGCGCGCCCGCCATCATATTCGTGACACCATGCAATCGGATGTGATGCTCCCATCCCACCACCCTCATACGTACTCTCATCGAGGGTCGCAAGAATTTGAACGGTTTCATCCGGCACTCCACGATAGTCATACCACTCGTCGACTCGTTCCCAATGCTCTGGCAAATGCTTCATCGCAGGGTGACTTTTATCTTTCACGACAATGCGCCCGCTTTGCACTGCCGGGTGGCCGGCAAAATAGGCTCCCATCATTTTGCCATACCAAGGCCATTCATATTCGGTATCAGCCGCACCATGAATACCAACCCAGCCCCCGCCAGATTGGATAAACCGTTCCATCGCAGCCTGCTGTGAATCATTTAGTATGTCGCCTGTTGTGTTCAAAAATACGATGACATCGATCGCAGCCAGATGATCATCATCGAACACTTTTGCATCTTCCGTTGCCACGATGACCATGTTGTTATCAGCCGCTGCCGACTGGATTGCTTTCACTGCTGCTTCGATAGACCCATGACGAAAGCCTGCAGTTTTTGAGAAGACTAAGACATGCAATGCCTCCGGCTGTTTGTCAGACGCTTCTTGCCTCCCAGGCGCATTCGCCGTAGCAAGCACGCCAAATAGTGCCACTGTCAGCAAGATGAGACACCAATATCGTTTGTACGAACAATAAAGCATGTTCAAACTCATTATTAAATAGTCGGACAGTTGAAAATTACTGACCGAGCTCTTTGGGTTGCGGTGACTCTTTGGGAAGCGGCCCAAGATCTCTCACCTGGATATCTCGCCACATAATTTCATTACCAAGATGATGTGACTGCAGTGCAATGTGACCAGAATCAAATTTATCTAAATGGGTATCAACCATTGGCTGTCCATTAATCCAAGTCTGGATGTGATCTCCCTGTGCGCGTATGCGATAATCAAACCAGGAATCATCCCTAGTGACGAGAGCATCGGGCCACGATCGATCATAGATAGCACCGGTAAATTGCTTTGGATCGTTATTATCGACCTGCGCTTCGTAGCCTATTGGCCAACGATCTGCATCATCTGGATGAGGCACCGTTCTAAAATAAAGACCACCATTGCCGTTCTCATTAACTTTGACATGTGCTCTTATTTCAAAATCACCATATCTTTCCTTTGTAAACAAGTGACCTGGTCCATCCCTGCCTACCAGGGTCCCATTCTCCACAACCCAGGTCGCGCCTCCGGTCGCAAACCAATTCGATAAATCATTTTTGATCAATGGGCGAAAGCCTCCCGGATCAGGGTCGGGTGACAGATCCTTGATACGAATATTGCGATAGCGAATTGGGTCTCCATGATCTTGTAGCGCAATATAACCAGTCTTTAGGCGATCTTTGAGCGCTAGCCCTTGGCCAGTGCCGCGCTGATCGAGCTTTTCATTGTTGTGGATGTGCTTGCCATTAAGCCAAACGTTAATGGTGTCTCCAGACAGCACCATGCGGTAGGTGTTCCAACTGCCTGGTTCATGCAGCGCACTCTCATTAGGCGCAATGGCATCGTAGATCGCACCGCAGGCACCAGGATATGGTTCTTTTCCGTATGTATCGTAGACCTGAATCTCCATGCCACTAAAGGCTGGGTTTTCATTGCTTGAAGCACGTAGCGCCACGCCTGAATTTCCCTTTGGCGGCAAGTAGAAGTCCAGTCTTAGATCGAAGTCGCGATACTGTTTGTCTGTACGAAGCCATCCACCACCTGCAGGCTTAACAATTAGTTCGCCGTTCTCTACAGCCCATGCATTGACGTTGCCAGTAGCTTCCCAACCTGAAAGTGATGCGCCATCAAAGAGTGAGGTGAAACCCGGCTCTGGTACTTTTGTCTGAGATGTTGCCACCGAAATAGATAGATAAATCAATGTTGTAAAAAGTATTCCTGGCATGGACTAAATCTCAATAGGCTTGTATTTCTTCTACCATCATCGCGAAACTTAACTTGGGATGGCGCAAAAGAGCAAAACGGCGTGCAGCCAACAATCAACGACCGAGTGATACCCAGTGTGGCTTGCCTTCGCTACTTTGAACCACCGCATTGATAAACTGAACTCCCATAAGACCATCGTTTACATCTGGATAATCAATAGCCTGGTCACCGGAATGATCATTACGGATCGCTAACGCGACTGCTCGATAGAGGTTTGCAAATGCCTCTAAATAAGCTTCCGGATGGCCCATTGGAATACGCGTCGCCTCCAAACTTTCAGCTGACAACATGCTCTCGCCTCGGTAATACACTTGCTCTGGCCCATCACTCGACCAGGTACGCAATTGGTTTGGATCTTCCTGTTGCCATTCGAGCCCACCAGTTTCACCCCAAACACGCAACCGAAGGTTGTTTTGTTGTCCAACACATATTTGAGATGCACTAAGCATTCCTCGTGCACCGGATGTGTAACGGATTAATACACTTGCATCATCATCGAGCGCTCGGCCAGGAACAAAACGAGTAAGATCGGCGCAGATCTCTTCCATTTTCAGGCCAGTGACGTACCGAGCAAGATGTTCGGCATGTGAACCAATGTCACCAATTGCTCCACCAGATCCCGCTTTCGTTGGATCGGTTCGCCAATCAGCCTGTTTCTGACCCGTCTCTTCCAGGCGCGTGGCGAGCCATCCCTGGTGATACTCAACAATCACCTTCCGAACGGCGCCAATCTGGCCGGTACCGACCATATGGCGAGCCTGCTTGATCATTGGATAACCAGAGTAGTTGTAGGTGACACAGAAAATAACACCCTTCTTATCAACCAGTGCTGCTAACTCCTGAGCTTCTTGCAGAGTGTTGACCATTGGTTTGTCGAGAATGACATGGAAACCTGCTTCGACGAATGCTCGGGCCACTGGGTAGTGCATGTGATTGGGCGTCACAATACTGACGACCTCGATGCGCTGATCAGATGGAAGCGCTAATTCTCCTTCTAGCATTGCTTCCCAAGACGGGTAGGTGCGATCTGGAGATAGGTGGATCGCTTCGCCACTACGCACCGATCGCTCTGGTGTTGAAGAGAGTGCACCAGCGACTAAACGCATTGAATCATCAAGCCGAGCTGCAGACCGATGCACCGCTCCAATGAAAGCATCTTGGCCGCCGCCTACCATTCCCATTCGCAGTGGGTTACCCTCGTGACTCACTGGGTTGCCGCCTCTTTTTGAAATGCCTCATCAAAGGCTGCTCTTGATGCCGAAAAATCCACATTGCGAACGTACTCACAGGATTCAATCGCCCCCTGCTCGCGGTTCATCTCTGCATCCTCCCACTCAACTGAGAGAGGACCTTCATAGTTCACGCGATTAAGCGCTCTAATAATCTCTTCAAAATCAACGTGGCCACGTCCGACAGAACGGAAATTCCAGCCACGACGATGATCGCCAAATTCTAGATGTGAACCCAAGATACCACGACGGCCATCTGCCATAACTGCGACATCTTTCATGTGCGCGTGATAAATACGATCACCAAACATATCAATGAATAGAGCTGGATCCACCCCTTGCCATAACAGGTGGCTTGGATCAAAGTTGAAGCCAAAAGCTGGGTGGCGGTCAATAGCATCTAACGCAGCTAAAGTGGAATAAATATCATATGCAATCTCAGCGGGATGAACTTCAAGAGCGAACTTCACATCGCATGATTGAAAGGTGTTCAGAATAGGAATCCACCGCTCAGCAAAGTCGTCATAACCTGCTTCAATCATGCTTTGCGGTGTTGGCGGAAAGAAGTAAAAGTTTGGCCAAATCGAAGACCCGGTAAACCCATTCACAACTTTCAGTCCCATGTTGGCTGCTGCATGAGCCGTGCGCATCATCTCTTCAGCAGCGCGCTGGCGAACTCCCTCTGGCTCGCCATCGCCCCAGACATGTGGTGGAAGTACTGATTCATGGCGACCGTCAATATTATCGCAAACGGCCTGGCCAACGAGATGCGTTGAGATAGCCCAACACTTCAGTCCATGCTCGCCTAGAATCGCATGACGTTCTTTGGCATAACTGATGTCCTCACTGGCACGAACGACATCAACATGATCGCCCCAACAAGCAAGTTCCAGACCGTCATACCCAAAACTAGCAGCTTTTTCTGCCATAACATTGAGTGGTAAATCTGCCCATTGACCGGTAAATAGAGTGACTGGACGTGGCATAACGGCTCCCTTGCATATGGCACTTTAATGAGAACAATTCTAACCGATCAATGCCATCTGATGATGCCCTATCAATAAACCTAATTGGCAGCCCCATTCAAATCACGCTCTGTAGATGTGTGAATTGGTCTTTGGGGATTTGCGCTCTCTGACAGGCATGGCCACAGATTTTTAAACAGGTTTCTTCTCGACGTCCTGGGCGATCGGAATCCTTCATTTGGTCTTGATGATGCTTACGAGATCCGTATTCATTTTTCGCTGTGAACCTCCACCACTGACTGCATAGCTGGTCCAGGCTATAGAAAAACCGAGCTGAAGAGATATCACCTGTGAGCGTTGTTGATAGACGACCCTTGCCGGCATTGGCGAACCTTCCTATGCTCAGATGCCGAAACAAGAAACCCGTTTTAGAGGTGAAACACCATGCCGCCGTTAATTGTGGTTGCCCTCGTTAGTTTGATGTTAACCCAGCCCGGCGCCGACTCTCGCCCACGTGATCCCTGGGTTATACGTGGGGTGCTCGATCAGCAGCCTAGAATGATCACGATTGCACTTGATGATGACCTTTGGGTTGCGTACGACACGAAGACCTGCAGCTTCTATAGGGCTTGGATTGGAGATGTGGACTATACGGGAGCCGTCTACGACACACTTCATGGCCCTCAGCCGAAAGTACGTGGCGAGGTTTGGCTTGAGCAACCAATAGGTTCTTCCAATTGGAACTTACTTTGGCAGGAACTTAGTGGCCATTCAAACTTGAGGGCTCTGCAGCCTCAATGGAAGGGCTATCGCTTTGTGGATGGACAAGTCGAGTTCATGTATGAAGTGGAAGATGCGCGCGGAAACACCATTCAGATAACAGAAACACCTGAAGTCTCCCGCCTCAATGGAGCCGACGGTGCAGTGGCCTTTGATCGCACATTCACCCTCAATGATTTACCTTCAGGTACAACATTACTCCTCGCTATCCCGTTTGAATCTTCTTTAGGGCCACTTGCTACCAAATCGAATGGAAGATTGCTGAATACAAAAAACAGCCGCCAACTGCAATTGTCAGGTGGTCCACCGGTTGAGCTGAAGACTTATCTAAAACCGGCACAGACGAAACCTGCTCCGGACCAAGAACAAGAAAACGACAAAGTGCCCTTCTTTCTTGCCCCTTAACTTTTAGAGACGACGGTGAACTGTGGATACAAAGAAGATACTTTCGCTTGCTCTCTTAGCGATGCTCTTTACATTCGAGAATGCTGACGCGCAACAGCCTTCAGTACATACTGAGCCAGGCATCTCTATTCGTGTTTATGAAATCGGTCACCAGATGGACAAGCTCCGTGCACTGGTGCCGGGACAAACACCCAACGTGTCCCGCATAGTTGAGTCCCTAAACTACCGCGGTGAAAAGGGTCCATTCGAAGGATACGATGACCACTTTATGATCATTGCTGATGGGTTTTTGATCATTGATAAACCCGGTGAATATGGTTTTGAACTCGCCAGCGATGATGGCGCCGCCCTGTTCATTAATGGCCAAAAGGTTATTGACAATGATTTTGAGCATGCCACTGAGGTCAAGCGCGCCACAATTGAACTTGATAAAGGTAGACACGAGTTACTTGTTCGCTACTTTCAAAGCACTGGCGGCAAGGACTTGTGGCTGAGTTGGCGTCCGCCAGGACAGCGAGACTTTACGGTTATTCCTGCTGGCGTCCTACAAGCACCAGCTGGTGAAGTGCGTGTGACATCGCCAGGTGAAAAGAGGCTCGTTGAATCACTGGGTCGCGGTCGGCCCGGTGACCTACAACCCCTCACCGGGGTACACCCAAGTTATGACTTAGTGTCCGTTCGACCAA
>CALCOW010000307.1 GCA_937899935.1 uncultured Phycisphaerae bacterium | reverse complement strand
CCATAGACGGCTCCAGCCCGTGCGGCAATGAATCCAGGGCTGCTGCATATCCACGTAACTGCTGAAAGGACGGAATATTTTCTCCTGCTGCAAGAACGGTTCGACCGTTGATGCCAGCTGAAGAACCATCTATAAAATGCCATCGATCTGCATAAAAGACTTCGGCGCACCAGGTCTTGCCTGTATCGATCATGCGCGTTGAATATCCAGCTGCAGAAAATAGATCGACGGCCAGCATCGCTAGCTGACGTGATGTAGCTTGCCTATGGACCAGAAGTGCTAGTGGATCAGCCATGAGTTGTTTTGACTGAGTCTGAACATCATTATTGCTTAGGGATAAAGATCTAAGGAAAGAGAGAATCGCTACTTGCTTAGCCTGATCTGTGTGGACATCTTGAGTCAAGAGATCAAAAACGTTGTTGAGTAGCACTTCACGATCGACGCCATCGAAAGAGGTAAGCATCGTCTCCCGAGCCTCTGGCTCCATCCGAAATACAGACATCCCACTCGTCTTGAGCTCGCCAATAAATCGATCAGAGGCTACCTGATCCCACTGGGGCTCTGGCACCAGCAAATTAATCACAATAAGAACAAGAACCAGTGCCGCGGTGAATACCAGCGTCGGCTCGAACCAGACTGATGTCCGAACCATCGGATTTTCCCGGGTTTTCCAGGCAAGCAACTCGTCTTCCACAGATCGTTTCATACGAGCATTTTATAACAAGACGAGCCTTGATGCCTCGCCAGATCAGTTCACACCTTGACCTATGGGGGATACCTCGCGACTATGTGACCTAACTGAAATTGGGACACAGACCAACAATGGATGTCATCTTACCCATCTACAACTCTGAGTCTATGATTGATCAGGTTGTCGACTCCGTTGCGACCTATCTAGAAGATCATCAAACTGACCGTGCGATCTTCGTAGATGATGGATCAACTGATCAAACAGCAGATCTTGTCGCTCATTTGATAAAAGATCATTCTCGGATACTGCTCATAAGACAACAACCAAATCAAGGGAAAGGTGCGGCGATCCACCGTGGCGCCACCGCTTGCAACAGTGAATACATTTGCTTCGTAGATGGAGATCTAGCTTACAGCCTTGATCATTTAGATACGATACGTAAAGAGCTTCGATCATCAGACGTTGTTATTGGATCGCGACAATTGGCGGACAAACCCCAGGCCAACATAACTGTCTTGCGTCGGTTCATGGGCAATTCGTTTAATTGGTATGTAAGAGTGATGCTCAGAATTCCATTTCGAGACACACAAGCTGGAATCAAAGGATTTCAGCGACAAGTTGCAGAAGATCTTTTTGGGCGGCAGCGCCTCACTCGATTTGCATTTGATGCAGAGCTTCTCTACTTAGCGAGAGCTTCGGGGTACAGTATCTCTGAAATCTTAGCTACCGTTTCAGATCAGCATTCCTACCGTGACTCAACCGTTAAGTTAATTCGAGACCCTATCAAGATGTTCTGGTCAGTTCTACGTGTACGCTTTAATGCACTGGCAGGTCGGTATGGATCCACTCATCCTACTCAGCTTCGACGTTGAAGAATTCGACGCACCCTTCGAGTTTCAGCATCCTATCTCTGAAGAAGATCAAATTGCTGTATCAACTGAGGGACATTGCCGGGTACTCACGTTACTAGAAGACCACAATGCTCCCGCAACATTTTTTACGACGGCATTTTTTGCTCTTCAAGAATCCACGCTCATAGCAACGACGGCCGAGCGCCACGAGATTGCCTCACACGCCTACAACCATAGCGAATTTGAGGATGCTGATCTGGTGCAATCTCGCCGTGTATTGCAACGGATTTCTAACCAACCAATTCTTGGCTATCGCAGTCCACGTATGGCGCCAGTTGATCAAGAACTGTTGACCCATGCTGGTTACACCTATAACTCATCTGATAATCCGATATGGCTACCAGGCCGATACAACAATTGGTCTTCTCCGCGCACGGCAACCTTCAATGGGGAACTATTGAATATACCTGCATCTGCATCACCGGTACTCCGTATTCCACTCTTCTGGCTGGCATTTCGACATCTGCCAATGTGGCTCATTCGTTCGACCGCAAAACGTGTGCTGCAACAGGATGGCTATGTC
>CALCOW010000306.1 GCA_937899935.1 uncultured Phycisphaerae bacterium | reverse complement strand
CATCCATGTCTTTAAGAGAACCACGCACCGCACTATGCTCAAGATAACTGGTGATCACCTTTTTTCGTTCTTGCAGACAACTCAATGTGCCATTGATGGCAAGATTGCAGGATTCAGTGCCGCCAGAGGTAAAAATAATCTCTGCTGGTTTGGCGCCAATAAGCTCAGCCACGGATTCCCGGGCGAGTTCGACTTCTCTCCGCGCTTGTTGGCCAACTCGATGACTGCTTGAGGCATTACCCCAACAGTTCGTACCGACCTCCTGCATTTTGGCCTGGACCTCGGGTAAGGGGCATGTCGTTGCTGCGTTGTCGAGATAAATGGATTTCATACAACTCCATTGTAAGCGAGTTGGGAGCGAATCAGAACAGCAAAAAGAGCCTTATAAAAAAGGTCTAACTAGGCCATATTACTACTCATCGGAGTTGGCAAGTCCTACTTCATTTTGTGTGATGCCACAGTGCTCAGCTACGGCAAGTGACTTACGAAAGAGGATCAGTGGTATGATTGATATGCCGGCTGAGAGGGCGCAAAGGGCATAGATCCATGAGATTGAGACGCCTAGCCCTCGCATCAATAAGAAAATGCCCGCCGATATCGTCATCAGTGCGTAACTCAAGAAGTTGGCACTGGCTACATATTGTGCACGCACCCCGTGTGGTGCTGCTTGTTGAATAAGAGCCTGCAGAGGGACGATGTAGAAGCCAGCTGACAATCCGGCCAAGCATAAAAGCAGGACAATCATCCAGTATTCACTTGATGATGCTCCCTCCACTGCTGCAGCTGTTGCATGACTCTGATTTGGTGTGAATATCGCTAATAAAAAAATAAACAGTGATAAGCCGATGGCTCCTATGGGTATGAGTGACATTCGCACCCGACCGCCTGAGATGTAGCCTGCGACAGCACAGCTCACACCAATGCATATGCCAAGGTAAGCCATCATGAAGCCGCTAGATGCATCTGAGATGTTTAAGATGCCTTTGTATTCAGGCACAATGAGCGTGATCATCAGTGCTGAAAACCAAAACCACGCCCAGAGAAAAGTGACCAACAACATGGGGTGATTGGTGTGTTTTGAATTGATCTGTTGGTGTGCTGCAACAGGGTGGGCCACACGCATACGAAGTAGTGTGCGGATTGAGCTATAGGCCGGCCAAGGCGTCAATTTAGTGGTGGGTTTTATGGCCTTTAACGGGGGGATGATGAAGACACCAAAAAGCCCGGCAATTGCGACCAAGACAATGACAATGCTTACTGCCCAACTGTGCCATTCCAATAGCCAGCCACCAACAGCAGTGCCAAAGATGATGGCGACGTTTGTTGTCATATTCATCAAGCCGTTGCCACGACTAAGCTCGCGTGTGGAGATGACCTCGCGAATCATCCCATACTTCGAGGGGTTGAAAAGTGCACTTTCCATCATCAGCAATGTGTAGGCTGCGAGTGTTAGCCAGAGATTCCCAGTGACAAGGCCTATACCGATCAAGACACTGATTGGGATCTCAGAGACCTTGACCCAAAACACGATACGGCGTTTGGAAAATCGATCGGCGCAGCGTCCTGCGAAGTCCAATAGAATCAGGAAGGGAATGGTCATGATCAGCGAGACATAAGACTGACCACCTGGACCAAGTTCACCGGCCCAGATATTGCCACTGCCCGCCACAATGAGCAACATCAGAACGATCTTGACAATGTTGTCATTGAACGCGCCCATGATCTGTGCAACCTGAAGCCCCAAAAAGCCTCGGGTCCAAAGTTCATTATTTTTAGGTGGTGGTTGGTTCATGTTCTTGGACCGTAACCTCTCACAAGGCCGCAGGCAAAACACTCAGAAAGAGTATTGAATGATCAGAAGCGCCAAGGCCACTTCCTAGCTCCAACGTAGGGCTCCAATCACATCTCTTAATCGCGTGATTTTTCCGCCATTTTTACGAAAACATAGATAGTCCGATCGTTGTGGTTTGCCCTTATAGCTACTGTGGCTCCTAGCAAGGGCTTCGAGAGGTGGGTGACCTTGCTGTAGTTTGGTAATCGCATCAACCATCAGTGCTGGAAAAAGTTGATCTGCGTGTGCATAAAAAGCAGCCATGGAATGCGTAGCTTTACCATCAATGGTCACACGACTTATGGTCGCTCCTGTATCAATGCCTTCATCAACAAGATGTATGGTGACACCTTGTGCTGCCTTGTCTAGAGAAGCCCAAAAGTATGGAAAAAGGCCGCGGTATGAAGGTAGTAAAGCAGCGTGCTTATTAATCACACCCAATCGCGGGATTGACAGTAGTGGTTCCGTAAGAATGTGAGACGTGAGTATGCAAAGCACATCAACCTTATTGTCACTCATCCATTGATGAAATTCTGAATCGTCGGGTGTTTGGATCAGCTGGTAGGGTATACAGTGACGTCGGCAAAGACTCGGGAATGTCATTGGATGACCACGAAACAGTCTGCCGGTCCACAGAGCGCAAGCATACGCACAAAATTTAATAAAATTCCACAAGCCAAAGGTCTTCCGGTACCAGGTAGCAACCTGTTCTTGGTGAAAACTACTGGTGGATTCGTTAACACACCATAAGCCGACAACTTCCATGCCCGCGTTGTGAAGAGCGGGAAGGCCACGGCGCCACTTACCGACGCCCCAAAGGCTGTCGGAGCCTGTGAGAATAGCAATGCGGATCTTTGTGTTTGACTGGTCGATAGTTGCATCTTAGCCGCGCACACTGCGGATAGCACTCTCTACTACGTCCGGCTTTATTCATCATTCTTAGGCCTCTTCGACCGATAGACGGGAGTGAGACAAGGGGTACGCCTTAATGCCAATCGAAATTTCAGACCATATTCATGCTTGCCCTGTGTGTGGTCTGATTCAGTGCGTTGAAGATATCTCACCGCAGCAGCGGTCTGTTTGCTCGCGGTGCAGCGCGAGACTCAAGGCGCCGCACCGAGCAAACATACAGGTGACAGCTGCTTTGGCAGCCACAGCGCTGATTTTTTATCCATTTGCAATGGCATTGCCGGTGCTTGAATTGTCTCAGATGGGATATGTCAATGAGGCAACAATCTGGTCTGGTGTTGTTAGTCTCTTTCAATCAGGCGATTGGGTCATTGCACTGATCATCTTTGTAGCCTCGATCATCATTCCTGGCATGAAAATCTTGGGAATGTTCTTGCTCTGTATGGGCAATCTTGTACTGCAGCCGAAACACCGTGCCTGGACCTTCCGAGTCATTGATCTGATTGGGAAGTGGGGGATGCTTGACGTGCTCGTCATTGCAATTCTTGTTGCAGCAGTCAAACTGGGCTCGTGGGTCAATGTTGTACCGGGTCCCGGCGCGTTCTTCTTCTCAATGGTGGTTGTTTTTAGTTTACTCGCGACCGCCACATTTGATCCTAAGTTAGTGTGGAAGTCGACCAATGAACGAGAGTAAACAAACAACATCTATGCACCAACTGCCAACAGCGAAGAAAGAAAATCGCCGCTCAAAGTGGAGTTGGGCTTGGATCATTCCTGTTGTTGCTCTTGTGATCTGTATTTATGTGGTTTGGGTCTACGTCATTGATATTGGTCCGACCATCACTATTGAGTTTCAAAATGGCCAGAACCTTCAAACAAAAGCACCTGTGAAGTATCGAGGTGTTAAAGTAGGTACGGTTCAGGCGATTGAACTCAATGAAGATATGTCACGGGTGCTTGTGACGGTTATGTTGCGCAAGACTGCCCGGAAGCTTGCAGTCAAAGGTTCTTCATTCTGGATTGTTCATGCCGAAGTTGGCCTCAGTGGTTTTTCTGGCCTTGATACGGTCCTTGGGCAGCAGTACATCAGTGTGAAACCTGGAGATGGTCAACCGCAGTCGAAGTTTGTGGGTTTGATTGAGCCACCGGCCGAAGCAGATGATGAAAATGCCCTTAAAATTATCATTGAAGCGAATGAGGGGGGAAGTCTAAAAGCGGGATCCCCGATTGAGTATCGGCACATGACGATTGGCGCGATTTCTTCCGTGCGACTTTCAACGACCGGCCAAAAGGTACAAATTGAGTGTGCTATCAAGGGCAAATATGCACATTTAGTTCGAGGCAACTCCAAGTTCTGGAATACCAGTGGTATCGGTGTTGATTTGAGTCTCTTTGGGGCCACGGTTAAGACTGAGTCGCTTTCATCACTGCTTGCTGGCGGGATTGGCATGGTGACACCGAACAATCCTGGCGCACCAGCACAAGAAGGAGCACGGTTTGAACTCTCTAAAGAATTGGATGAAAGTTGGTTGAAGTGGTCGCCCAACCTAAAGATACCCGACAAGGTTCCTGCAGCGCAAAGCGATCAAATTCCAAAGCCACTGCCTCAGCCGCGTAGAGATATAGAAGACGCGATGTAAGACTGACCTGTAGATTGTTCTTTGTTGTTTGACGGTCTTAGGTAATTAATTCGCTATCTGTCAAAATATCTAAGCCGATTGGACGGAAGTTAGGGAAGCGCCGCATGGTGGAAGTGATCAATCGTACATCTTCATCGTCAATGACCCGCTGGACCTTCGTTTTACTATCAGCTTCTAAAAGCTTGTGCCCTTCATAATCGAGCGTCAATAGTCGCTCCCGAAGTTGCCAGCAATCGATCTTCTCTGCAATTTCGAAACCCTTTTCAGAGAACACCGCCACTGATCGTTGTTGATCCTCGGAAAAGGGCAAAAATCGGATCGCGATATCAGCGCCATAGACACAAGCCCAACCCTTGCTTTCGATCATCTCTCGATTTGAGGGTAGGTCATCACTGATTTCGTCTCGCAAACTAGTGAGGGCTTTTTCTGCCGAGATGTTTTCCATTGACACATCGAGTTCAAGTAATGCACTGTTGCATCGAATCAGAGATGCCTCACAATCAGTGGATGGGGCGTTGCCTTTTGATCGTTCGAGCCACTCCACCGCCTGATAGGTATCGCGGTGGCAGGCCTCCGCGTTCACATTCCAGCGGCCTATTGGACGTCCTAGTTGACGGCAGGCGAGATGGCCACGTACTTCTTGAGCGGCAGCACGAGCCTCACACTTACTGTGATTGATATCATCATTTAGATCGAAAACAATATCTTGGGTGTATCGAATCACTGCCTTTGCATGGTCATTGGCATCACCCAATCGGCCCAGTGAGAGTTTGGCTTGGGCAATTTGAGCCAAGCCAAGCAACTTAAATTCATCAGGTAATTGATCCGTACGCACTAATTTCTGGCCGGCAATTTCTTGATCACAAGGATCACCACTGATTGCGGCAAGGATCGCATGGTGGAGCAGTGCAGAAGCTCGCTCTTGTACCGTCGATGCAGTACGACTCATTTGATCAACGGTCCGACCCAGGATCGCCAGGCACCCCTCCTCGCGGGCCTGGCGAGCTTGTTCCTGGAGCCGTTCAAACGGTACGTCAGCCAAGTTCCCCGAAGCAGTCGTACCGTTTCTGATATCGATGTCTCTTTGAGTGGTCCCACTCCAGATGAAGGTCGCCACTTCATCAGTGGTCCAATCAAGGCAGGTGGCGAGTCCGATGATGAGATCAAGTTTCGGATTGTCACCTTGCCGAAGAATGTTCGAGGGGCTGCGCCCCATGTGAGCCGCAAGCTCTGTCATAGTGATGTTTCGGTAGGAGCGAGCCAACTCAAAGAGTTGGTGCAGGCGGTCCTTCCGACTGGTAGTCCCATGTTTCACCACAACCTCCATCCTTCTTCGGACTTCAGTCTGATCGTGGTCCCTCGATCGATCATTGAGGGACACCGACCCGTTGACCGTAATCAACTGGCATATAGACCATCTCACACCAGTCGCCCCCACCACAAGGACGATGCATGTTTTGTCTGAAGAACTGGGTCTTCAGATCTGATTGGTAGCAGCGGGCCGAATGGTCCCGTGCCATCATTCAAGTTACTTCCTTCTCAGAGAGATTCAAGGAAATTGATAAAAGGCCGCGACGCCCCACAAGGCCTTCTTCTGCGGCCAAATTTGGCTACAGACGGCTTTGTAGGACACCACGGCCCTTTTAGAGAGCCGATTAAGTCGGTGCCGAGACCTAATCGGTTTACGCAAATTTTGAGGGATCAGGCCCTCTTACGGCGTCTGCCGCATAAAAAAGCTCCCATGAGCAGAGCGATGCCACCAGGTGTGGGAATCGCGATGCTTATCGATGAATCAATATCAACATCAGCATGACCGTGGCCAATGTCATGTCCGACTGATATCGGATCAAAGTTAGATCCACTGCTGACACTGATTGAGTCATCCGGATTAGGCAAGCTTGAAGCTGGACCCAGATCATCGGCAAATATCATGTCATTGTTTAGTGGCGTAATGGTCAGTTGGCCAACTGGGTTTGCGGAAACCGAAGGCCCGCTGAAAATGTAGCTAGGTCGTTTGCCTTGATCAAACATCGGTCTTCCACCAATGATACTTAGGAAAGAAGATCCAGATGTAGATGTTAGTGAATCGAGACTGGCGTTTGGTGGAAGGCCACCCAGTGCAGCAGTCAGGTTCACCAAGCCAGCATTTGGTCCGGGCGCAGTGTGCCCAATTGGTTTTGGTTCGAATTGACTTACTGTCAGAATCACAACTGAGTTAGTGCTGTTACTAGGCGTCTCTACGTCAGTATCAGGTTCTTCCGCCATTGCCAAAGAAGAAAGCCCGACCATTGCTGTTGTAATGAGAATGAAATATATAACTGATCTCATGGCCTGACCTCCTTTCATTTGTCCTTGATGACTTGAGCTGTGTTAAGAATCTTCCAGCCGGTACGACGGAAAGTGGGGAACCGCCCCATAGTGCCCGCAATGAGACGAATGTCATCAGCGTCGATGGTCATCGGCAATTCCCGTCCCGCCCAGCTGACAAAGTGCTGATGGCCAAGGAATTGCATGGTGAAGACTCTTTCGCGAAGTGACCAATTGCCAAGACGATTGGCAATCTCATCAGCTTTGTTGGTGAATAGTGCCATATAGTGCTGGATATCACGCTGTTTGGTTAAGTGTCGCAGCGCAATATTGCAACCGAAGACGCACCACCACCCATAGCTCTCTAACCAATTGCCGACCGGCATATTGCTGGGATCAATGACGTTCTCAAGGCCACGACAGATCTCAGCCAGGGCGTCCTCAGGATTACGTTGTTCATCCAGGACATCAAGTTCAATAATGCCTGCATGACAAATGTTGCCAATACCATCGCAACTGTCATCGTATTTCAGCGCCAGCTCTTTCCACAGGCGGCAAGCTCGGTCCAAATCAGCACGACTCCGTGAAAGTCCAACCTTGGTTAGACATGGAGAGACACCGGCAATTCGTCGCAGCGCGTGGCCTCGTGTATACACCGCTTGTGCTTCAGCGTATTTGCCAGCAGAAGTCTTCGCTGGATTCTGTCGATACCAAGTGATGATCTCGCCAGAAGTTGATCTTGCTTCTGCCAAATGCCACAGACTGTAATGTGCGTTGGCCAGCGCTGTTTCGAGTGCGAAACGTAGGTCGATGTCAGTCACCGGCTCATTGAGTCCGTCTTGCGAGGCCTCAAGTGATCTATGATACCGACCCAGGCCGTCCCAACCCAATGCTTCGTAGTGGCAGGCCAGCGCGCGTTGGTTTGGCTCTTCAGCAATTTGCTTTGCATCCACTGCAAGGGTGAGAATTGCGGAGTACTCACCAAGCTTTTGAGCTTCAAACAGAGCATGGTGATAAGCCTTAAAGTCCTTTAAGTCTTCAAC
>CALCOW010000305.1 GCA_937899935.1 uncultured Phycisphaerae bacterium | reverse complement strand
GAATGCATCACAGTCAAAGTAAATGCCCCATGTGCCGTCATCGCAGATTCCATCACCAAGAAATGTAAGTGGTATGCAGTTGCCAAAGCAATCGGTGATTTGACCATTCGGGCAATCCGATGAACCAGCGTCTGGAAGAGATTCACCCTGGCCGAGGCATGAGATCGAATCTCGGAAGGCCTCGATTTCTGGGATGGTTTTTGTCGGGTGAAAAGTATTTTTACAGGTCAGACTGGCATTCATGGTGTGGTCTGAACAGCCACAGTGATTTGCATCCCAGGTATGTCCCATTTCATGAGCTGAAAGATCAGTTAGGCAAGAAAAGTTACTTGTGAACGTCGATTCAACTAAGAGATAGGCAAAGTCTGAGCAAATCACACCTACGAATGCAATGCCAATGGTGTCTCCATCAAGATCGCGGCCAGTAAAGAGTTTCGCAACATCACGATCAACGTCTTCATTCTCACTTTTCCAGTGATCACGGAACTGGTTAAGTAAGTCAGACGCGTCAGATTCGTCGTATGGATCATCGGCGTCGGTTTGCACAATAATCTTCGAAATCTCATAAGTGATTCCTACCTCAGCCTCATACTGGTCATTAACAGCATTGATGATGTTGTTAATTTGATCCTCAACAGCTGAGACACTGCCAAACTCTTCGTAGAACTCAAAGTCTGCTTCGCATGCGATCTGACAGACTTTTAGATTCCCAGATGAGACGGCGCTTGTTGGAGGGGACGAGCCACTGTTCGAGGTGCCACTGGTTGCGGGAAAGAATCGCTGCATCAAGGTCGCATTTCCACAACGGCCGCCGCAGTCACGCACATCGTTGTCGTTGTACACCACATAGTGTGTTGTCTCAGCAGTGGGTATGCGACGCTTAACTGGTTCAATCCAATAAACATCACCTTTTGCAAACTGGACCCTCAGATGAAGTCCATCAGGCATGAGAGAGCCGGCAACACGACTTCCAGGGATGCCAACAAGATTGCCGCGAATAGTGCGGCTCAATCCACCATCACGATATTCTTTTTTTCCGTTCGCGCCTTCGGCCAGTACTTCATAATTTTTGGCTCGCGTTGTGACAGGTTTCAAATCAGCAACATAAGGCGTACCGTCAATTGTGAGTAAGCTCAAGAAAGGACCACTGTGTTCCTTTGATGTTTTTATGGAAACGAGGTGGCCGGTTGGGACGGCATATTCTTCTTGGACCAAATACTGTAATTCGGTGAAGTTTGTCGGGATGGTTTCCAGACTTCTTTGGCCGAAGGCGGCTGAGCTCATCAATGAGAAAACTACTAAAAGAAGTGAATTTCGTCTGCTGAACTTCATTTGGTCTCTCAATGTAGGTGTTCGCTCAATGACCTCTATCAGTCTCATCGTCAGCTGAGCGAGGGTGCCTTAAGCAATCCTTGGTACCAGGCTTAAGAATTCGATGTGATATGAGACATTCGAAACCGCGTTCCTTGCACCTGTTGTGGCTAAGCCGATGCAGAATGCTCTAGAAAGGCCTCAGAACTTGTTTGGGGCTGCACCCTGTATACGGGGCGCCGTCAAGGTTGGATCTACAGAGGCCGCCAGAAACCTGTAATAACTGTGGGTTTTAACGTGGAAATAACAGAACGAGTGCGACAGGCCACCCAGATAGTCACGGCAGTGATAGCTCTGGGCGATCTTGAAATTGCTTGAGTGCTTCTGGGTTGGCCATTGCAGCGGTGTTTTCTACGGCTCTACCCTCAAGCACATTTCGAACAGCTAACTCACAGATTTTTCCACTGCGGGTTCTCGGTATATCGGTGACAGCACAGATCACTGCCGGGACATGACGTGGACTGGTGTTTCTGCGGATTTTCAACCTGATCCGCTTGACGAGATCTTCGGTCAATTCTTCGCCATCGGCCATTGTTACAAAAAGCACGATGCGTTGGTCATCATCAATCCGCTGGCCGACGACAAGTCCCTCAGTTATCTCTTCAAACTGTTCCACTTGTCTGTAAATTTCTGCCGTGCCAATTCGAACGCCCCCCGGGTTAAGTGTGGCATCTGATCGCCCAAAAATGACTAATCCATCATGTTGCGTATGAAGCGCCCAGTCACCATGCCGCCAAACATTGGGAAACATCTCAAAGTAGGCCTCACGGTAACGTGAACCGTCAGGGTCATTGTGGAAACGAAGAGGCATGCATGGAATTGGGCCGGTACAAACAAGTTCACCAGGTCGCTCTATGATGGGATGACCGTCGGAATCAAAGACTTCGATTGGGAGCCCTAAGCCACGGCACTGGATTTCGCCGCGGCGGACCGGACGAATTGGACAGCCTAAGACGAAACATGAAACGATGTCGGTGCCACCAGAAATCGACGATAGCATGACATCCCTCTTAATCGAATCATAGACGTAGTCAAAAGCTTCTGGCACAAGCGGTGAACCGGTAGAAAGGATCGCACGCAGCGAGTCGAGTCGATGCGTCTCAGTCGGGCGAATGCCTTCTTTGTTGAGTGCGTCAATGTACTTTGCAGAGGTCCCAAAGACTGTGATTTTTAGTTCATCAATTAAATCGAAAAGCACTTCCGGTTTAGGGTAAAAGGGGTTCCCATCGTAGAGCACGATAGAACAACCTGAGGCAAGACCAGACACCAGCCAATTCCACATCATCCAGCCAGTGGTTGTGAAGTAGAACAAGACATCATCTTTAGTAATGTCAGTATGCAGTTGCTGTTCCTTGAGATGAGTAAGAAGCGTGCCCCCGGCTCCGTGAACGATGCACTTTGGCATGCCAGTCGTGCCAGATGAATAAAGTACATAGAGTGGATGATTGAAAGGCAGTTCTGTGAAAGTGGGCTCAGTGTCTTCTGGTTGTTCAAGACACGAATCCCATTTTCTGAAACCAGGTAAATCGCTCAAGTCAGGCGACGCTTCGGATTGGGGGATGACAATCACATGCTCAACCGATGGTAGTCCTTTAACAACCGATCGTATCTTGGTTGATAAATCAATAGCCTTACCTTTATAGGATGTGTCAGCCACGGTGATCAGGAGCACAGGATCTATTTGGCTAAAGCGGTCAAGTATGCCATCGGTCCCAAAGTCTGGAGAGCAACTAGACCAAATCGCGCCAAAAGAAGTTACAGCCAGTAGTGCAACAATTGATTCTGCAGTATTGGAAACCACCGCTGCCACGTGATCGCCTTCCTTAACTCCCATTTGAATGAGTGATGCCTGCAGTTGGCCGACCTGTGTTCTTAGTTCCGCAAAGGACAAAGTCTGACAACGGCCATTTTCAGAACAAGCATAGATGGCAGTTTTATCATCCTTACGACGCAGTAGATTCTGTGCATAGTTGACTTTGCCATCTGGGAAAAAAGTGGCGCCGGGCATCTGATCTTGGTTGATGAGTATGCGTTTTCCTGGATCACCTATGACTGACGCAAATTCCCAGCAAGTCATCCAGAAATCATGAGGCTCGGAGATGGACCATTGATAGAGATCGTCATATGAGGTCAGTGCAACACCACATCGATCATGTGCCATCTTCATGAAAGCAGTCATTTGACTGTTCTGGACGTGCTCTTCGGTTGGTTGCCAGAGAATCTCCGACATCACTAACTCCTCCATCTGGCTGGGTTTTTGTGAATAGCCAGCATTTATCAGCAGTTCATATGGGGTGATTATCTGTTGATCACTGACCCATCCTAGAAACTATCGGACACTCCGTATTCCTATCAAGTTGGGGCACCAAATGACTCATGTTTCCACTACAATTTCGGCCTGAAGATGCCGGAAAAATTGGTCGCAATACATAAGGTTGCAAGATGATTAGTCAATTACAAGTGCCTTTGCATATGGATACCGATTTCACGGATGATATATGCAATGTCGTACCTGATCTTGTCATCGATGAATGGATTGTCAGTGCGGCATTGGCGGTATCTGATGGCTGCTTGCATGCCGGAGAGGCTGTTCAGTCTGTCATTTCTTTGCTCGGATTGAATGGTAATGAATTTATCATTGAGCGAGCCTTATTATCAATGCAGCTGGTTGCATCATGCAGAGCAATGCTTGATAACGCAGCTGATCCTGAACAAAATTCTATTGAGACTTGGCCATTGGTATCAATCTGCTATGCCCAGAGTCCATCAGACGATGAAGCTATGACAGTGCCGTCTCTGTCACTGCACCGAGCTTTTCGGTCTCTTGAAATTATTGATCCAGTGGTTTGTTTGATTGCCGAAGCTGCCATGCTTGGTGGTATGGCCATTGAAGAAATTGCAATTGCAGTCGATAGGTCTTGTTGCTTTGTTGATATTCAATTGCAGTATGCACGGCGGCTTCTTGTTGAGTCACTTGACAACCGAGTGGAAGAGTCAGAACCACTAGAAGAGACCAGACTTTAAAACTGAGTTCCCATCGTTGAGCAGGGCGAGTGGAGCGTTCTCAACTTGTGATCGCTTTGGGCGATGCCAGCTTCAACAAATATCGTATCGATGCCATTGAGTACCAGTATGCAAGCAGATCATAATTGCCGTCGCAGAGAGATTGCGCTAATTACCGCTGATATTGGCTGGGGTTCGGCAAGTAAGGCCGCTGAGCGTGCGCCGCAAGCGTTGCTTGATGCGGGGCTTGCCGAGAGACTGAATGCTGTCATCGTACGTGTCCCGGCGAATCCTAAGATGAGTGAAGTTTCTCCTTCCTATGAGGCGGTGGAGAAAATTATTACTGAACACATTTGCCAAGTCGCCGATGCTGTACATCAAGCCGTCCACCAGGGGTTCTTTCCGGTGGTTATTGGTGGTGATCATACTTCTGCAGTTGGATTTCATGCGGGCCTTGGAAGAGCCTATGGTCGGCTTGGAATTATCTGGGTCGATACCCATCCAGATCTCAATACAGTGAGTACAAGTCCCTCGGGTCGCATTCATGGCATGGTGCTGGCGGCGCTCTTGGGCCGAGGTAGTGAGGTCATGCTAGAGGCAGCTCAGTCTTGCCTTACAAAAGACCAGCAGGTTGCCATGATTGGAATTCGAGATATTGATCAAGGTGAATTGAAGTGGATCGAAGAAGGCAACATTAACTGTATGACTATGAATGATGTTCGAGAAGATGGTCTTCATGAGTCCTTCATTCGTGCAGTTAAAACAGCTTGTCACCAGACCGATGGTTTTGGATTAACAGTCGATCTTGATGCAATTGATCCAGTAGAAGCGCCGTTTGTTTCAACACCAGTAAAGGGTGGTATCAAGGTCAATGAGCTCTTAAATGAGTTGTCCGAGTTATCAGCCAACCGTCGACTCAAGGGATTAGAGGTTGCGGAGTGTACACCCAGAAGTGTGGAAGACAATGATCCTGCTTGTGATCTGGTTTACAGAATTATCAATGCAGTGACGAGTACTTAGTGCAGTCAGCGCCTGAACACGACGATGATGTTGAGCAAATTCATCGGGGTGAGCTATGTCGTGTGCATGCGTCCTCTCCATTGCCGCATGCCACGCCGACGTAGATAGTAGCTGTGCCATTGCACACAAATCATGCACATAATTCCAATTGGATGCGTGAAAATGCCCAGCACACTTTGATGGTATCGCCAGGCGAGAGCGGTGCGCTGGATCAAATTGCAACCCACTGCAATGGCAGCGTATAAAAACCCGCGCTGATCGATCTGCCACGTTGCCAAGTAGATGATTGTCATCAGCCAGGGCAGAATGTGAGCGACAACGTGAAGTAGAGTAATAAAGATCAATAGGGGAACAGACCCTAACCCCTCAAACGCATTCTTAGCAAAGCCATGCCATGTAGAGCTAAAGTCCTTATACATCCGGCACCAGCAAAGATCAGTTCCGTCAACAAGATCGGTATGGTAGCCCGCAGACCGAACGGATTTTGGCATGCGTATGCCATCATGCATTGAGTCGGCAAATACGGCGTGCCCACCAGACGTTTCATATGCTTGCTTTTTCACACATAAGAACTGGCCACATCCTGCGGCAGTGGATTCTCTTTTGGTGCGGCGCATAACAAAGAACGGTAAGTAACTGAGTAACAAAAAATGAATCAAAGGTACGAGTAGAATCTCACCTGTTGATTTAGTGATTTGTTTCGGGAACGCTGATACCAGATCGCAATTGCTTTTCTGGCAGAACAGTAGTGTGCGACGTAAGCAATCAGGGTAAAAGCGGACATCAGCATCAGTGAATATCAACCATTTACCATTCGCCTGCCTGGCCATTTGGTGGCAGGCAAATTGTTTGCCATTCCATCCATCTTGAAGTTGAGATGTGGTGACTTGTTTAACTCTTGGATCCATTTGCTGATAGCGACGGAGAATGTTTGGTGTTTCATCAGAGCTTTCATCGTCATATATGAGTATCTCGATATTGGTGTAGGTCTGCGAAAGCAATGTATCGATGCAGATGGGGAGATTCGACTCCTCATTTCGAGCGGGAACACACACTGAAACAAGTGGATTGTCATGAAGTACTCCTTTGGTTGGTGCCGCTTTGAGCAGCACAATATTCCAAAGGCACAACAACAAGGTCAGTAAGGCAACAATGGCGCCGATCAGCAAAAGGAGGGTCATTTCTTGGACCTCTTCTGTGACGATGGACGTGTTTGGATTTCGCCCTCTTGTCCACGAAGACGAAGCATTAAGTCGTACACGCGGGAAGTTCGCGACCGCCCCGATCCAAGAGGTTGTAGAAAATTACTGGGGTCACGCTTAATGACAAGTTGCGAGAGTGTATCCAGGTTTTCTGACATGGCCTGGCGCATGGCTCGGAACCAGCCAGAGGTCGACCGGTCGTCTGTGTTACAAGTTTGAAAGCGCAGAAAGAGCTCCGCTTTCTGATCTTGCCAGTAGTTGTACTCAACGCCCACACAGAATACGGACGCCTTGGTGTGCTTTGCGGCAAGAGCCGCAGCGCCTGGGCGTAAGTTGACCGCATCTCGAACATCTGTAAATTGACCTTGGGGTGTAATCCAGAGCAAGGCATTTGGATGCTGGGCGACGACCTCTTCAATATAGGTGTTCATCTTTGCCGGTGTTTGTGGGTGCTCGGGGTCAATCCCGAATGCACCGATCTTTCTAAATATGCGGTAACGCCGCAGTTGCACAATATCCATTGGTGCACAATGTACTCGGTTACGAAGATACAAGCCGGCAATCAACATAATCGTGAGTGGATCCCACCAGCTTGGATGGTTCATGAGAATAATGCTTGGCTGGGTCTGTTGCTGAATCTTCTCAATGGTTTGGATTGAAGTTGGATCGACGTGAACGGTGTGAAAACTCCGACGAATCTTACGAATCGAATAGCGTTCAAAAAATTTCGTCACACGACGTGAAAAAGCAGCGGGCAAGAAAGGGCAGTCGCCTCTGTCAGAGATCTCTGTTGTTTCAACATGTGCAGCGGTCACTGCACCACCATCTCATGAGCGGATGAGTCATGGGCATCGATCGTGTCTGCGTCAGGATCCAAGCCAAGGTCTTCACAGACGCAGCGTGCCGCAGTCACGCCGCTCATGAGCACCATGGGAACACCTGGGCCTGGATTGGCGCTGCCGCCAGTCAGGTAGAGATTCCTATAGGCCTTGCTTCTGTTCTTTGGCTTGAAACCACCGCGAAGTCGCCCATGCGATGCGAGGCCATAGATGGCACCACCCTCAGCGTTATAACGCGATTCAATATCATTTGGTGTGAGATATTTTTGGACGCAGATATGCTCATCAAGGTCGG
>CALCOW010000304.1 GCA_937899935.1 uncultured Phycisphaerae bacterium | reverse complement strand
CCCAATAAAACCCCTGGGTTGTTCGATATGAGGCATTGGTGTTGAGCCTGCACTTCCAAAGAGCTCAGCAACCCAACCACTTCCATCCATCCCGAGAATTGGTAAGTCGTCGTCCTCCCCCCAGCCATGACTCATACGAATGGCCTCGAGAGCGGTCATTTCTTGTTCTTGCTCAGCTTCTACTAAAGCACGTGCTGCCTTGACATCTTCTTCTCGAATTGATAACCATCGACCATCACGCTGCACCAGAGGAGCGCCTTGTTTGACCAGTTCTTCAAACTCCTCTGGCGTCAGCAGTTCGTCACCAATAGCTAAATTCCACCGGCAGCGTACGAGAGAACCGAGGCCAATCATTCCTTGGCTCGTTCCTATCTGGCCCGTTGAGTCATCATTCTCCCGAGCAAGGGGATCGACTTGCAATCGAAGTCCAAGTCGACTTTCTGAGGCACCCCACCATCCCGGGCAGAGCACACCCACACCCGACTCTTCTAGCACGGCCATGTACTCTGTAAGGAATTCATATGCTTCAGTAGTTGCCAGCGTCAGTTGTTCAGGCACCGTGGTTTCAAGCGCTTGTTCCAACTTTGGGTAGATGCGACTAGAACGTCCAAGCTCTGTCAACAGTAATTTTCCGGGATCATCAACCTGCGAGCCTACGGCACCATCAGTCCATACTTGTGCGGCCTCTATCACGAGTTCCGGATTACTCGTGCTTTGTAATAGAAATCGAAGCGTCCACATGTTGTCTGGAGTGTCATTAATTGTTGGCTCACACAATCGTAATGCCAGACGAAAAGCCTGATCTGGACGCGCTTCATCGAGTCGCGCGACCCAACGACCGGCACCTTGTAATAGCGTTGCTTCAGTATCCGTCGCCTCTTCCACTGCTCGTTGGGCCCCAAGCAAACCTGCAAGCCATGCAACATGAGGGTCCTGTTGTGGATCTCGATCTTCAATCGCCTCTGAAAAAGACTGGTCAAGCAGCGTACTACGCACCGAAGCATCGATAAATGCCTGTAAAGCTTCCGACAAAATCGGCCATGGTCGCCCGTCATGACGATCGAGGACCGCACGAACAATCGGTGGCATACTGGTGAGAAGTGCACCGGTACGCCAACGTGCATCTTCATCATGAAGCCATGGTTGCCACCATGCCTCTAATTGCCCTTCTCGCTTTTGCACAAGCGTTGCAATGAACCGCTGATCGGCCAGTAGATCCATTGCAAAACGGCTGACTGATGCCCAGTACCGTATTGACGCTCCACACTCAATGGGATGCGCTGCTCGGCTTGAGAGATCAACATGCAGCACATCGTCCATGGCAATCAACAACTCTGGCGCTGCGACGGTATCGACAAGGACAGATGGCACTGAAAAAGCTTGAATCAGTGGATCACTTGCCCGATCAAGGTCGCCAACGATGGAAGCCATCTGATCGCTTGGCCATGCGCCCCATACATCACCCGGCAACATGATTGATAGGCTGCCTCCAGACGCTAAATTTTTTTGTGAGTCTGGGAAGACTAAGCTTAAGGCTCCCATAAGATCCATCGTCGAAGCTGCAAAGGTATGCACTGGCGGGACCGGTACAGTGGTCACCACCTCCGCAGTTGCGTTCAAATCGATCTGCGGCAGCGAATCTTCCGCTTCCTTAACAACCTCAGCGCCGCTTTGAGCAGCACCGCGGTAGGCTGGAAGTGACTCTGCCCAGAGCCGGAGTCCGCCACGGCTGAAGTTGGCATGAATGACCAACACGAATTGATTCCTCCGCCTGGACCAGGCTCAATGAGCCTGCCGCAACCACCAAATCCACAACAGCACCTGCCAGTGATCGCGCTGGGACTCGAACCCAGGACCCACCGCTTAAAAGGCGGTTGCTCTACCAACTGAGCTACGCGATCCGAAGCACGGCATTGTAGGTGCTGTGATGAGGGTTCCCCGGTCATCGACAGACCGTCCACAACACCTAAGTGGCGATTTCATGCCGAAGGAGCCACCTTTTCGCCGATAACCTAGGCATGTCCTCAACCCGTTGCAAGACATCCTCAAGCCCGATGCCCTTCCAGTCCGATAAGGGGCGGTGGTACGGGGACCCCGGTCTGGTGGAACCAACCGGCCTTTCCACAACCCAGCAGCCTTCTTTTTGGCGGAGCAGCCAGTGAAGGTCAATTTCATCGCCCAAAACGGGGGCATCAAGCCCCACGGAGTGCCTGAGATGCCCCACCGACTTCTGGCCACGACGCTCACCCTTAGCACTGCCATGCTGATCTCTGGTTGTTCCCAGCTCTCAAAAACAACACCAACCTCCACGGCAGGGCCAACACCTTCCAACAGCGAAAACACCACCGCATTTCGCCATTCAGCTAACTCTGATGTCTTGGTGGAAGAGAAGGCTATACCGATCACCCATATCAACGATGCTGAGAACAATCGATCACGGCAATTAATTGGGCTCTATGGTGAGCCTGCTCGTCAACTCAGCGGCCCGCTTGCCTCAGAAGATGGTGATCGGCATTTGACACAAGTTAGTTTTGCTTCTGAAGGCGGTTGTTTCGATCCAGATATCAGTCGTGGTGGTGATTGGATCGCCTTTGCATCAACGCAGCACGCACACGCTTCTGACATTTATCTGAAGCGTATTGGTGGCAAAACAATGACCCAGTTAACTGCTGATCCAGCAGTTGATCGCATGCCTTGCTTTGCCCCGACTGGAAATGCCTTGGCCTTTGCATCGAACCGATCAGGTAATTTTGACATTTATATAAAGCCAACGAATGGTGGTGCTCCTATACAAGTTACCAGCGACACCGAGGATGAGTATCACCCTAGTTTCTCCCCTGCTGGAACACATCTCGCTTACTGCAAAATCAATACTCAGAATCAACGATCAGAAATCTGGATCGTTGAGGTAAAAAATCCTAGCGTTCGTCATTTCGTTCAATATGGCGTTCTGCCTGAGTGGAATCCTGATCCAGCATCGCAAATGCTTTTGTTTCAGAAAGCCCGCCAGCGAGGGAGTCGTTTCTACAGCATTTGGACGGTGGAGTTTGCGCAGGGGGAAGCTCGCAATCCCACAGAAATAGTATCGGCCTCAAATGCTGCAGTCATCAACCCTGGTTGGTCACCTGATGGTCGGCAGATTGTCTTTGCCACTGTTGTTGACCCCTCAGAAAATGTCTCAGCCTTACCTGAACAAATGGACATTTGGACGATTAATCGAGACGGTACTGACCGACGTGGTCTCACCAGCGGTCCTCACGCAAACTACCAACCCGCCTGGTCTACTGACGGGCGCATTTACTTTGTTTCAAATAGATCGGGCAACCAAAATATTTGGTCAGTCATCGGTGACGAACGCTTTGATAGTCTTGCGAACACCGATCAGACATACAACACCGTAACGGGCACATCGCCCGCCCCTGGGCTCGATCCTTAACTGGATTGAACTCGGATTTTTGACGTATCGGTGAGCGGAGCTCATCGGGAAGGCAGGACGCCATGACAAGTACAAATTCCATGTACACGATCGTCGGTCGGCTTCTGACGGCGGTGGTGATGACATGTCTTTGCGCATGTACACCTAAAGCTAAAATAGCCAAAACGGTGCACGCTCCTTATCACCAAGACCAGATATGGGCCGTCGCACCATTTATGAACGAATCGGGTATTTCGACCATTCGAGTCGATGCCGTAGCAGACGCATTTGCGGAGCAGGCACAGCATGTTCAGGGTATCGATGTCGTACCCGTTAACCGTGTCATTTTGGCGATGACAAAACTGAATATGAAAGTGGTCTCAACTGTTGCTGAAGCAGAGCAGCTACTTGAGATACTTAATGTTGATGGCCTGGTGCTTGGGAGTATCACCACGTACGACCCCTATCCACCTCCAAAATTAGGCATTGCTATCCAACTCTATATGGCCCCTGATGTCAGGCTACTCAACACCGATCCTGATTATGTCGTTCATGCTGCTTCAGACCGTTGGCTGGGATCAGCCGGCAGCATGCCCCAGAATCCGGTGGCTCAGGCAGCCGGAGTGTTTGATGCCATTGACAATCGAACGATTAGCAACGTGAACCAATACGCTGAATCACGACACCCAACCACTAGCGCGTATGGGCCTTCGATCTACCTCGTGAGCATGGATTTGTACACCGAATTTGTAGCGCACCGTCTCATCAACGAGCTTCTCCATAATGAGAAACAACGTTTGATGGCGGGCCTAGAGGGTGACGGAAGGCCCTGACGACCGACTGGTTGTCACGGCTTCCCGTCGACAACCAGCCATGAAAAGTCCCTTTCACGACCAATCCAGACCATCTGATGTAACACCAACGACCTACCGCGTTGTTTTGGTCAAAAGAGACCAATCCTGGCGGTTTGAGTGGGATGAAGGTAGCGAAAAGCAGCTTCTAGGCACCTTGACGAGCCTTGCTTGTGACACCAGGGCCAGTTTCG
>CALCOW010000303.1 GCA_937899935.1 uncultured Phycisphaerae bacterium | reverse complement strand
CCAGTTCTTTGAAGACTGCAATTCCGACAATATTGGCAATTTTGTCGACCTGTCCGAATTCTGCCAGCGGGCCCTCCATTTGGAGGGCGAGGATCAAGCCGATACACGCACATACCAAAAGGACGATTGGTAAGGAACGCACGCCAACCCGAATAATTTGTGTGACAAGCGCAGCACGTCCGAACCGTACGCGACGATTGCTTATTGCTTGAATGACCCATCCACTGACCTGCGTCATCACCGTTGCGACGCCACCAATCAGTTCGAGTATGCCTCGCAATAAATGCCAGGTGGTGACCCATAGTGCGCCCCATCGCTCCATGGCGCGGTACGGCAGAGCGTGTTTCGTGGTGTTTATGTTCTCAGTCATCAGAGCCGTCTAGAGTCAGCAAATTACCCAGCGGACAGTGCTTCTTCAATGTCATTGACGATGGTGAATACCATGTCGAGTCTGGCAATCTCGAAGATCGATCGTACTCGCTCTTGTAGGTTGCATAAGACAAGTTTGGAATTGTTACGCCGTGCGACTTGCATGCCTTCAACAAGCGTCGCAACGCCAGATGAATCCATGTATGGCACATTTGTTAGATCGACGACGAGTCGTTCCGGCATCTGTGCTTGGATTTCACCCAGCCGACTGCGTAGTGAGGCAGCACATGACAAATCTATATCGCCAGTAGGAATAACGATCGTGGTCGTTCCATTGACTTCGACGTTCAAATTGAGTTCCACCCCATCACTCATGTTGGTGCTGGCCTTGTGTTGGAGATTTCTTCGATGGTGAAGCTGCCTGAGTGTCTTTTCCCAGTCCTTGTTTATACATCGTTAAGCTCATGCCACCTTCTGGACGCATAGCGTAAGCCACATCGTCCATTACTTCATTGATAATGTAAACTCCCAGGCCGCCTGGTCGTACTTCAGCCAGATCTCGAGATCGGATAGTTGAGGGTTCGACCTGTCTGGCACGATCTTCGATCAGAAAGACCGCCGAGGGTGGCTGGGTCCCTTTGGCTTCGGTAAAGGTGACAGAAAGCCAGATTGGACCATCCATACGTCGCTCATAGCCATGGTTAATGACGTTACAAAGAGCCTCATCGATCGCCAGGCCAATCTGATTACATTCCAGCTCTGTGAAGCCAAAGCGGCCGGCTGCGTGGGCAATCATGGCCCGTACACCCGCAAGCAGGCGAGGATCGCTGCAGAGCCGTAGGTGTAACTGTGCTT
>CALCOW010000302.1 GCA_937899935.1 uncultured Phycisphaerae bacterium | reverse complement strand
CGACATTGTGGCTATTTTCCGAGTTGGAACATGCGTTTCGTCAAGAAGGGCCTCGGCCGGTACGAGAGTCGACCCGTTCATGAACATGTCATCATTGAAGGTCCACTAGGTTACCTCAAGGAACCTATGCTTCATGATGATCGACGCGGCCTTGGACACTATATGGCCAAGCATAATCGCTATTCGTCACTTGAAGCGCAGGCACTACTTAACGAAATTAGTGCGGGCATTCGTACTGATACCAACACCTCTTTAACACGTTCAACACGCCGGCGTCGCTGGCTCAAGAGGAGGCTGTTTCCAAAACTTCCAATACCCGGATTGTGGCGTTTCCTCTACATGTACATTTTCCGCCTTGGCATTTTGGATGGACGAGCAGGCCTTGCTTTCTGTCGCTTTATCGCAATGTACGACGACTTGGTTTCCTGGAAGATCCGTGCGCTCAAAAACCAAAGAGCACAGGTCTCCTGGGAAGGTCGACCAATAAGAATTGAACCATCAGTTGAAGCTGTGGGCGGCCTCGCTCACCCCGACGGCACACTTCCAAGCCTTCATACATCGCCGGTCTCAGTTGATATTCCAAAAGCAAATAAATTACAGATGCAACCTGAAGCAAGTCCCTGGACACTTCGGGATAAGGTCCTCCGCGCTGTCTGGATTGTCCTTGGCCGTCCACTCTTCCGTATTAGTTTTCATAACTGGTATCGATTTCGAGCATTTATTATCAGATGCTTTGGCGGCAAAATTGGAAAAGGGGTTGCCATCCGCCCAACGGTGCACATTGAAGTTCCCTGGATGTTAGATATTGAAGATGATGCCACTATTGGTGATCACGCCATTTTGTATAGCTTGGGCATGATCAAGATCGGCAAGAGATCAATTATCAGCCAATATGCCCATCTCTGTGCCGGAACCCACGACTACCAAGATCACACCTTTCGCCTGCAGCGCACGCCAATTTCTATCGGCCAAGATGTATGGGTTGGTGCTGATGCCTTTGTTGGTCCTGGTGTGGTGATCGGTGACTTATCAGTGGTCGGAGCTCGATCAAGTGTTTACAAGGATCTTCCGAGTGGTCAGGTTTGTGTGGGCAATCCAGCCAAACCACTCAAAGAACGAGTGTTGAAGTGATCAAGCCTGCGGCTAACAAAGACAATAGAAAGCAAACCTATGTGTTGCCGCCCCGGTCACGTGTCTTCTTGCCCATGCCATTAATTGAACGCCTAAAAGGCCTGGCATGGTGGTTTACCAGACTCTTTTTCTTCCGGCCGAGCTATCTCTTGGGAAATCAGTGGAGATGCATGCTTCTGAGGATCTTTGGTGCCACCATTGGTACAGATGTACGTATTGAATCATCTGTTGTAATTGATTTTCCCTGGAATCTTAGGATTGGTGACAGCACGATCATCACACGAGGTGTGATTCTCAACTGTATGGGCCTTATTAAGATTGGCAGTAGAGTTCGCATTAGCCAATATGCTCATCTGTGTGCAGGAACTCATCGTTATGAGCGACACGACATGCTGATAGAGCGTAGTCCAATTAGTATCTCGGATGAGGTCTGGATTGCAGCAGATTCCTTCGTTGGACCCGGCGTTACTATTGGGCAAGGCAGCGTATTGGCTGCTAGGGCGAGCGCCTTTGGCAATCTAAAGCCTGGTTTTGTCTATCTAGGCGAGCCAGCCCGGCCCTATAAACCACGCCTATAACAGTAGGTCAATCGGCCAGCTATCAGGCTCACCAGGAGCCTTGTATTGGTGCTAGACATTAACCTGCCAAGCCTCAGAACTTCGTGCGCACGCCCATTGCTCGAACTGCACACCACCCTGTCCAACCTTCAAAGACCATGAAACCACCACCGACCAGACAGCAGACGCTGACAACCCAACCCCACAATGGTCCCGAAACCCCCACACCGCTGAGAACGGCAAAGATGACCCCCACGATCAAAACAAACAGGCCACTGATGAGTCGAATAGCCTTTCCGCGAGCATCGATATTGCACTTCATCTGACTCTTTACTCCATCTGAATAGGTCCGATAGAACCTACCCTTCTGCACCACTCAGCTAACTTCCGCAGATGGGAGCCTCGAACGGACCCCAAAACACGAACCCCAACACTGTTTTTGGATAACTAGTGATGGGTCCAACTGGTCAATCTGAGCCAATCATAACGGCTTAAGGGGCCAAAAAAGACAACTGTATTTGGCTTACTTCTTTCATAACTAAATCCTTTGCGCACACTCAATTAGGGCGTATCATGGGTGATACAAGGTTAAGAGTCTAAGGTGCGAGAAGCTTCCGGTGGGACGGACTCAAAATGATCTTGTTGCCAGCCCGATAGAGGGCTCGCCCATTTCTGAGGATCGATCGACAGCAAATATACACAGCTGACTATTGACCTATTGCTTGTCCAACTTCACTGATGGACGCTCCCACCGACAGACAATGGAGACCGGGGCTCGGCCAAAATAGCCGATGCATTAAAACACGCTTGAGAGATGACAACGGGATCTCATGAGAGTTCCCTCTTACCAAAAAACTCAACCAACCTGAATGTCCGGTTGGCCTGAGTGTGGACAACAATCGATGTGATGAACCCACAATTTGGTGAGGAAAAATGAAAATGAGAAGACAACAATGAAGATAAGAGCAACTCAAATGAATGTCTTGACCATGTCACTTGTTATTGTCCTACTGGCCTTACCGGCAGCTGCATTTCAAAACTATATTGAATCACAAAAGATTTCACCGGTCGGCGGTAGCTCCAGTGAGTACTTTGGTGGCAGTGTGAGCTTGAAGGATCAGTACATGGCATCGGCTGCTAGCCGAGATAACAGCGCTGGGCTCGATGCAGGCAGTGTCTACGTTTACTGTAATGACTGCGATCAACAAAGCAGTAACTGGCAGGAAATGCAGTTCATAACGGCGCCTGATGCTTTAAACTATGATCGCTTTGGCTTTGATGTACTGCTTGGCGAAGATGAGGGCAAGTACTTTCTGATCGTTTCGGCTCCATACGACGACAATTCCAATGGACTTGATTCGGGAAGTGTGTATACCTATCAGTTGCAGGGCAATGAATGGGTTTTTTCGCAACAACTATTTGCTGATGACGGCGAAGAATATGATCTCTTTGGAACAGCATTGGCTCAGTACGGCGACACGCTCGTCATCGGTGCTGAAGGTGTAGGCACTTCTAGGGGCGCCGCATATGTCTTTGAATTCGATGATCAAAATGGTTGGGAACAGGTCCAAAAGCTGACCCCCGATGATGGGCAGATCTTTGAGTACTACTCAAGAGATTTGTCGATTTCGGACGGTGTCATCGCGATCGGATCCCCTTCTCATAGCATTGGCGCTACGAAAAAGGGCGCTGTCTATGTTTATGAAAAAGACGGCCTAAGTTGGTCATTGGCTGACAAGTTGACTACCAACTTTGGGAATAATGGCGATCAATTTGGACGTGCAACCACTTTCGCAGATTCTGAAACGCTGATCATAGGAGCAAATGGGTATGACACTGACGGGGCGAACAATAAAGGCGCCGTTTTTGTTTATGCCAAAACCGATAGTTGGAACTTAACTCAGACACTCGCCGCAGATGATGGCAGTGCAGGTGATGGCTTCGGTGCATATCTTTCAGCGAATGATTCGTCACTCTGCATTGCAGCGCGTGGACATGATTACAATGGCACTGATGCGGGCATGAGCTACGTCTTTCAGAGAGCAGGAAGCAACTGGCTAGAGTGGAGCCGGCTTGAGCCATCCGATGCGACCAACAATGATTTCTTTGGGCGTCCAGTCATTGACGATCTTGAGGTCATCATTGGAGCTGAATATGATGACGTCAACGGGCAAGATTCTGGATCAGTTTATTATTATGAGCTTAATGCTCCTTGTTTCCGTGGCGATCTAGATGGCTTTGCCGCAGACCAGCGGTACGGTTCATCGCTGGCCAACATCGGAGATATCGATGGTGATGGCTATGCAGATGTTGTGATCGGTGCTCCGTTCAATGATGGTGCTGGGATCGACAGCGGTTATGTTGAAGTAGTCTCAGGTCGATGCAGTGAAGTGCTCTTCCAATTCTTCGGTGAGAATGCCGGCGACCTGGCTGGCCGAGCTGTAGGAGCTGCTGGAGACTATGACGATGATGGCGTTAATGACATTCTTATAGGTGCTTCTCGATATGACGCAACAGGCAAACCTGATGCTGGCTGTGTTTACGTTATATCTGGATTTGACTTTTCCGTATTAGATATCCACTTTGGCCAAAGCAGCGGCGAACGTTTCGGACGAGCTCTTTCGGGCGGTGTTGACTTGACGGGCGATGGGATTGATGACTTTGTAGTCGGTGCACCATGGGCGCAAAGCAAAAGAGGAAAAGCTTATGTTATTAGTGGTGGAGATGGGAATATCGCAAAATCACTGCAGGGAGTAGAAGCTGGTGACCGGTTCGGATATTCGGTCGCTGTCGTTGATCGACTTGACAATGACCAAATCAGCGATTTCCTTATCAGTGCCCCATATAACGACCAAGTAGAAAAGAAGTCTGGCGCTGTTTACGCTTACAAAGGTGGCACTTACAACAAGCTGTACTCAGTCTATGGTGGAACAAAGAGTGAGTTGTTTGGTTACGCGATCGCAGCAACCGGCGATGTGAATAATGACGCACGAGGTGACTTTGTCGCCGGCAGTCCTAAATACAACAAAAGCGACAAGAAAAAGAAAGTTGGTCTAGTCAGTGTCTTTGATGGGAAAGATGGTGATTTGATTTGGTCACTTCGCGGCAAAAAAGACAATGAACGCTTTGGTAGCTCGGTCGGTGGAAATGCTGACTTTGATTGTGATGGATCACCGGATGTCATTGGTGGCTCACCTCGCTT
>CALCOW010000301.1 GCA_937899935.1 uncultured Phycisphaerae bacterium | reverse complement strand
CGATTGTTGACCGAGCCTCTTGAATCACAAATTAATGGTGTTGAGGGCATGATTTACATGTCCTCAAGCTCAACGGCAAATGGCGCTTGCCTTATCACCGTGACGTTTGACATTGGATATGACTTAGACATTGGCGCAGTCGATATCCAAAACCGAGTACAGACAGCCCAAGCCAGTTTGCCGGAAGTCACTCAGCGCGCAGGTATTTCGATTCTCAAAGAATCTCAAGATCTCACCATGATCATTAATTTGATATCGCCTAACAACACTTTTGATGGGGTGTTCTTGGGGAACTATGCGCAAATTAATGTGGTTGACCCGCTGACAAGAGTGCCTGGCGTTGGCGATGTCGACAATTTTGGTGTCCTCAATTACTCCATACGTGTATGGATTGATCCTGAAAAGATGGCGGGTCTCGGCATTTCAACATCTGATGTTGTCAATGCTGTGAGCTACCAAAATCAAGACGTGGCGGCAGGTGTTATAGGCCAACCACCAATGCCGGGAACACCGGCGATTCAGTATCAGCTTAATACTCTTGGTCAGTTGCGCACGACAGAAGAATTCAATGACATCGTTGTTCGAGCGAATGATGACGGATCAGTTGTCTACATAAAAGACATTGGTCGTGTTGAGCTCGGTGCTGAGTCATATACAGCAACCACAAGATGCAATGGTCAAGGTGCTGCAACACTAGGTATCTTCCAATTGCCAGGTTCCAATGCACTTGATGTGGCAGACGCCATTATTGCGAAGCTTGAGACGTTGAGTGAGTCCTTTCCGGCAGACTTGGAATATCAGGTCACGTTTAATCTGACAGACTTTGTCAAGGTTTCAATGGAGGAGCTGGTCTACACGCTTCTCGAAGCGATTGGCTTGGTCATCATCGTAGTCTTTGTATTTCTGCAAAACTGGCGAACAACACTTATTCCAGTAATTGCTATACCAGTTTCACTGGTCTGCACATTTGCAATCATGGCTGGCGCTGGATTTTCCATTAACACACTTTCACTGCTCGGATTGGTATTGGCGGTTGGACTTGTCGTTGATGATGCAATCGTGGTCGTAGAGAATGTAGAGCGCCAATTAGAGTCTGGTATTAAGGATATGCGTGCGGCAACCCGCAAGGCTATGAGCGAGGTCACTGGCCCGATTATTGCAACGACGCTCGTATTGATGGCGGTCTTTATACCGACTGCCTTTATGCCAGGTATTACAGGAAAGTTGTACAACCAATTCGCTCTAACCATTGCATTTGCGGTGGGTCTCTCTGCATTTAATTCACTTTCACTCAGTCCTGCGCTTTGCGGGGTCATGCTGAGGCCTAAGAAAGACAAAAAAAAGAAATTCGCACCAGCTCGATGGTTCAATAATTCTTTTGACTGGACATCTGACAAATATCACGGCTTAGTTCAGAGGTTTGCCAAGCTCTGGTGGATTATTTTGATTGTCTTTTGTGTCTTGCTGGTATGGACTTGGTTGGCACTCACATCAAGACCCACCGGATTTGTACCCGCAGAGGATCAGGGTTGGTTTTTCGCCGTTGCAGAGCTTCCAGCTGGAAGTGCGTTGAATCGTACACAGGCAATTGAAACCGAAGCAGTCGAGTTGATACTTCAGAATCCAAATGTGGCGGATGTTGTATCGGTATCGGGCCTGAACTTTATATCCAACACCGCGTCTTCAAACTTTTCGGTATTCTTTATCATCCTTAAACCATGGGATGAACGGAAGACTGCCGAATCACAGATTCCTGGCATTATCCAGGTCGTGGCCGAGCAATTAGCGCCCATCGATGGTGCGATGGTGATTCCATTTAACGCACCATCAATACCAGGTCTTGGAACCACTGGTGGTGCGCAGATTCAAATCGAAGCTCTGAACTCGCAGTCGCCTGAGGAAGTTTCAGCGATCACAGAGAAGTACATCGAAGAAGGGCTCAAGAACCCGGCCATTGGAAACTTGTTTACTGATTTTAAGGTCGACTACCCGCAGATTGAATTAAACATCGATCGTGTTCAGGCGCAGATCCTCGGCGTCAGTATTAGTGACTTATTCACAGCAGTCAATGTCTACCTCGCTTCATACTATGTAAACAACTACAACCAGTATGGCCAGGTCTATCAAGTCAACATCATGGCTGACGGTATCGCGCGTGAAGAGCCTGAAGATATCCTCAAGCTCTATGTTGAGAACGGTGATGGCAAGGCCATTCCATTCTCAGAGTTGATGACGCTGGACTTCACCACTGGCCCAGTCAATATTCCGCATTACAACATGTACCGTACTGCTGAGGTTATTGGTGGCCCCAGTCCTGGTTCTTCGGGAGGCGCTTTGATTAAGGCAATGGAAGACGTTGCCAACGAGGTGCTTATTCCCAATGGATTTGGTTGGGAGTGGACATCCATGGTCTATCAAGCCAAACAGGCTGGATCATGGGCACCAATTATTCTGCTAATGGGCCTGATTTGTGTGTTCCTTGTTCTGGCCTGTCTCTACGAGAGTTGGTCGATGCCGTTTATGATCCTGCTTGCAGTGCCATTGGCAATGCTAGGCGCTGCATTGGGTCTTCAAATCGCGGGGTTAGCGTTAGACATTTATGGTCAAATTGGTTTGCTTATGCTTGTGGGTTTGGCAGCGAAGAACGCAATCTTGATTGTTGAGTTTGCGAAAGGTCAGCGAGAACAGGGGGCCACGGTGGTTGAAGCGGCAGCGACCGCCGCGCGCATGAGGCTTCGGCCTATTCTCATGACTGCTTTCGCGTTCATTCTTGGCGTCGTCCCATTGATTATGGCAAGTGGTGCAGGGGCGAACTCACGGCACTCTATTGGAACGGTTGTGTTTGGAGGAATGATCGCATCAACCTTCTTGAGTTTGCTCATCGTGCCGATTTTCTACGTCATGATTGAATTGTTGCGAGAAAAAATGGGCATTCGACCCACGGTCCTGATGGAGCGTGAAGCGATCGCGAAGTCTGAACAAATGGAAGCAGATCGAATGGCCGTTGAAAACCTGCAAAAGCAGATCGATCAAGCTAAACACGACGAATCATCTGAAGGCAAAAATGACAAGCATGATTGAGCAGTAGGTTTTACTGATCAGTGAGGACTGGTGAAGTAGAATGTGCCCGCAGTGAGTCGACTGAATAACAGATCACTGCTAGCCAAATCAATGCAAATGCAGCAATTCGATCGGCGCCAAATGGCTCATTAAAGGCTAACACCGCCAGTAGAAGTTGCCCGGTTGGGGCAATGTACTGAAGGAGCCCAACCGTTGCTAAGCGCAAACGGCGAGCGGCACCAGCAAAACAGATGAGTGGCACAATGGTGATCAATCCACTTAAGAGAATTAGAATTGCCATCCACCATGTTTCAGTGGTCACGGCGCTTCCCTCTCTGGAATGAACGATCATCACACCGACCAACATAAACGGAAAGACAATCAGCATCTCGACGGTAAGACCTGGCGCTGCCTCGCATTTAACCTGCTTACGTGTGAGTCCATAGAGACCAAATGAACCAGCTAAGGCAAGTGAGATCCAAGGCACACCGCCTACACGTAAGGCCAACACCGTAACTCCTGCAATGGCCAGTATGACTGCCATCCATTGGATTCTTCTGAGTCTTTCGCCCAAGAAAACCATTCCAAGTATTACTGAGACAATGGGGTTGATGTAATAGCCAAGGCTTGCCTCACTGAGCCGATCTGTGACAACGGCCCAAATGAAAACGAACCAGTTCACAGAGATGAGTCCGGCCGTCAAGACAAGCAGTGCAAAGACGCGAGGGTTCTTCAGCGCCGTTAGAAATTCGTTGAGACGTCCGATGCAGAGCAACAGTAAAATGAGCACAGGCAAGCCCAGTAGTACACGCCAGGCCACAAGTTCGAAGGCATTGATGTCCTTTAAGACCCAGAAATACAGTGGCGTTACCACCGCCCACCACCCATAGGCAAGCACCGCCAAGATAACTCCAGCGGTTGCTTTCTGATGATCGTTGTTTGGGGTTAGAATGGGCACGGTGGAGCAAAGAATAGCAGGGTCTGAAGGTGAGAAGAACTTAGATCCAAGAGGCAACGTCGCTGGTTGCCTCTCTTAACCGCAGGCCTCCTTTCTAGAAGGTCTGAGCGGTATGGATGGGTTCAGCAAATGTATCGTTTTTAGTGCTGAGAGAGAAACAGATTTTGTCATTGTCTCCAATTAGCATTCTCATCCTCTGGATGTTGTTGGCGTGTGTGAGCGGCATATTGATTTATGTGCTGCACTGGTTTTCAAAAAAAGGCAAGCCCACTCGAAGATGTCAAGATTGTGGCTATGTATTGCTTGGTGAAGAATCGCAGCGGTGCAGTGAGTGTGGGGCTGAAAATAGAGCCGTTTCTAGTATTGATCAGTTCGCGTGGACGCGACAATTGGCGGGCTACGTGAAGGACTTGATCATTGTTGCTGCCATTGCCTTTTCAGCCTATTTGCTGAGTGCTTGGATGATTGTTGAGAACATCATTCCCTACATGTTGCGCATCGACTATACCGGAGACATTGTTGGGGGACCGCAATCGGGACCAGGCCCCAAACGCCTAGTACATCTATTCCGTATTGAGGCCGTCTCAGAAGAATTTGTGAATCTCGAAAGAAATTGGGACTTAGCGGTGACACGGCTCGCGTTCCCAGTTGAAATCAAGCTTACGTCATTGGAAGGCAATGATTTTGAGCTGACTTTGACGAGGTCTTCAACAGAAGCACCTTGGTACATTTCGGAGATTGCATCAGCTCTTCCATCTGATCCGAATGTTCAAGTTAAATTCAAACTAGAACTAACCAGTGAAGTAACTGCTGATACCCTTCTGAACATGATTGAGGAAACCAACGCAGTTGTGTTTGATTATGACAAGGCT
>CALCOW010000300.1 GCA_937899935.1 uncultured Phycisphaerae bacterium | reverse complement strand
ATCAAGCACAGGCTTGTGCTACAAATGCAGTTGGAGAAGACCGCTATGCCAATCAAGGCAACCGATGTAAAACGTGGACAAGCCCTGATGTTCCAAGGGCAACTCAATGTTGTGCTTGATACGGATCATGTCAAACCAGGCAAGGGGCCTGCATATGTGCAAGCCAAGATGAAAAACCTGGAAACTGGCACCATCAAAGTCAACCGCTTGAATTCATCTGACAAGCTAGAAGATGTCAATATTGACCGCCGTGATATGCAGTACCTCTACGACAGTAGCGGTCAAGGCAATGGTCCTTTTGTCTTTATGGACAACGAAAACTATGAACAGTTTGAAGTGGATGGAGATGTACTCGGGCCTGGTCAAAGTCAGTGGCTGAAAGAGAACATTGCAGTCAAAATAATGATGCACGAGGAAAGGGCACTTGGCGTTGAGATGCCACTGGTTGTTGAGTTGGCCGTCACCGATACCGCCCCACAGCCAAAGGGTGCGACCGCCACCAATCAACTTAAGTCGGCGGTCGTAGAAACAGGTGCCACCGTTCGGGTGCCACCGTTTGTCGACATTGGCCAAGTTGTGAAGATCAATACCGAGACCGGTGAGTATTTAGGCAAGGCATGATGCCATCATGCAAACGCTGACCGAGATTCGCCAGCTCCTGGCTGAGCGTGGCCTTCGGCCACGGCATCGGTTGGGTCAGAATTTCATGCACGATAAGAATCAGGTGGCCAAGCTGGTGGGCGCGGCGGCGTTGTCACCAGGTGATTTGGTCTTGGAAGTTGGTCCCGGTACAGGCACCTTAACTGAAGCACTGCTCGAAGCTGGCGCTCGAGTTGTTGTAAGCGAGCTTGATCAAGGGTTAGCGGCACTGATTCGTGAGCGTTTTGATGATCGCGTGACGGTGCTTGAAGGCGACTGTCTGACAGGGACGCATACACTCTCGCCAGCGATCCAAGCGACTCTTGGTGACCAGCCTTTTGTAACGGTGGCCAATTTGCCTTATCAGGTGGCCAGTCCACTGATGGTGTTGCTCTTACAGAACTTCAACAATTGCCGTGGAATCTATGCCACCGTACAACTCGAGGTTGCTCAGCGCATGACCGCCACCGCTGGAACCAAACAGTGGGGCCCCCTGACGGTCATGTTGCAATTATTGGCAGAGGTTGAACGCCTCTCTGTTGTTCCAGCCAGTAGTTTTTGGCCCAAACCAAAAGTCAAAAGTGCAATGGTGGCCTTGCGGCCAAGATCGCAGGCGTTGGTTGAAGATTCAGCCGCGTTCGGGCGCTTTGTCACCCAACTCTTTACCAAGCGGCGTAAACAGTTGGGTGCTATTTGCCCTGATTGGAAAGCCTCTTCGCTTGAATTCGATTGGACCAGACGGCCAGAGTCTTTGACCATTCCGGAATTGGTAACCCTGTTCAAATTTGAAAAAACTGCGAAGGCCCAAAGAGAAGTATCATGAGTGCTATGGATTCACCATTCAGGATTGCGATTGTCGGTGGAACTGGTGTTGGTGAGGCGCTTGCTGATCAACTGGATACCAAAGGACGCTGCAGCGAGCGGCCGGAGACACCTTTTGGTTTGCCAAGCGATGAGATTCAACTCGGTTCTATTGAAGGAACACCGGTGGCCCTCCTTCGGCGCCACGGTGCCCAGCATCAGTTTAATCCAACCCATGTGCCATACCGCGCAAACATATTTGCCCTCAAGCTTCTGGGCTGCACGCATGTGCTCGCCAGCGGCGCCACTGGATCATTGCAAGAGGCAATCAAGCCTCGCGATTTGGTGCTTTGCGATCAGTTGATTGATCGCACCACGGCCCGTGATCAGCAGCGCACTTTCTTCGATGGAGCGGCGGTTCATGTCGAGTTTGCTGATCCCTGTTGTGCAGTAATGCGGCAGTGGTTAATGCAAGCAGCTGAAAGCTGTGACGATCTGATACTGCATCCGCAAGGTACTTATGTCTGCATGGAAGGCCCCGCTTTTTCAACGCGAGCCGAATCGCGTATGCATCGTTCTTGGGGCGGTGATCTTATTGGCATGACGGCCTTGCCAGAAGCGCGCTTGGTGCGTGAGGCAGAAATGGCGTATGCCTTGGTGGGCATGCCGACCGACTACGATGCCTGGCGCGAACATGATCCTGGAGAAGATACAGCGACGGTGCTGACTGAAGTGTTGGCCCATCTTGCCCATGCGTCTGATGCGTGTTTGAAGTTAATTCGCGCGGCGCTGCGTGATGTCACCGTGTTGCGTGATACGCCCAGTGAGGCTGGTTCGGCGCTGGCCAATGCGATCTGGACATCGCCTGATGCCATTGACCATGAGACACGCCAAAAGCTGGCCCCGTTGTGGAGCCAGCGTTTGGGTGTTTAGGTGTTGGGGTCGTGTTGAGCGAAACGTCTTGGGCTCTCCCTTACCTCGATCTTTTTCGACGTTCATTGACGGGACAGGGGCCCCAGGCACCAAGGAGTGCGGTCAGGTCAGCACCATCGACGAGGCCATTGCGTTCGATATCAGAACATTCGCATTCACTTGAGCTCTGGCTCCAACATGAGAGTAAGATCGTAAGGTCCGCACCATCAACCTGGCCATCGTTGGTCAAGTCGCCATCACAACTTGGGCAGGGGTCTTCATCTTCGACTGGAATTAGCACGACAGGGAATTCCAATCCGAAATAGTCACAGCAGGTAGGATGGTTAACCGACCCCGCAACCATGGCAACAATCCAGCCGTTGTTATTGATGTCATGGGCTTCAAGTAAGTGGTATACATTAGGAGGACAGTCTCCCTCCTGACAGTCTGTTTCATCGACATTAAGGAGCGCCGTGATGTCGATCTGTCCCGACTCAAGCAACTGATTAAGATTGGTCTCTTGGAAGTTCCCTGCTGAACCTGTCCACAGCATGGCCTCTGACGCATTGGATTCCCTTTGCCAGCCCACAATGTTTGCTTGGTTCGATGCTGAGTCGTATCGAATACCCAGGCCACGCGCTGCCGCTAGGTTGCCACTTTGACTGGAGATTACCTCTGAATTGCCTCCACAACTAGAGCGGTAGATTGCGGCCGTCCAACAGTCCGTGTCTCCGTCAGCGCCCAACTGCCAGCCGGTTACATGCCCGCGATCAGCAGCGCGATTGACTTCAGAGAAAAAACTGGCGTTTTCAACAGTTGGTCCTTTTCCACAATTTCCACATGGTTCGCAATCAGGAACTGGTCCCAGAACTTTATTGAAACCAGAGAAGGAATTGCAAATCATGGTGGAGGCATAGCCTTGGAACGAGTAACAACATCCAAGCAAACCACAAACGAATGGGCAGATGGAGCACGGGTTGTACACCTGTTCATCTCGTCGTGGTAATCCTGTACCTACCATTCCTGATAAGCTCGAAGTATCACAAAATTCTAGAGCATGTATGTCTCGATCCCACATATCAGCAGCAGGTGGCTGGGTGATGATCCCGCTATCTGGTTGCCAGCAGAACCAACGATCGGGGTCGCCCCTTCGGTGGCTTTGATCTAGATCATCTGGACAATAGACTCCATAGTCTATGATTCCAGTGACTTGGGTTATTCCGCCAAACTCAATCACATCAAAGGCAGCCGAGCTCAGTAGCTGGCCATACCCGTCCGGTGCTTGACCGTGCGGGAACAACACGCCCGCGCTGTCCTTGTCATCCCAGTAAACGGCTTTTAGCCAACGAGAGTCTCCACAGTGCTTAATGGTGTCTCCGCCGGGTTCAAAGTCGTCTCCCTCGGATTGCCTTAAGCCGACAATCTTGCCAGATTCAGTAATGCCAGTGGCCCTCGCACCATGAGCATTTTGACCTTCGACTTGTAGGAGGGTTCGTTGGGGATAGCTTCCAAGAGTTGCATCGTACGCCCAGCTCGCCGCAGTTGGTTTACCTGACCTCTGGTCACTGTCACTGTCGTCACATTCGAAGAGAAAATTGGTCCATCCAGCGACTTGGCCTGAGTCATTCAATCTAAATAGCGCGTATCCGCCCCAAGCATCATCTTGCCGCATCCCAGAAATGCTTTTATCCGATGTCCCAAAGGTGGTGCGAGTTTCACCCTCTTCTACGGTTGGAAGAGGCACCATGCGATACTTGTACGGTTGTTTACTTTTGCCTAAAGCCTGTTGTGGGTTTAGAGACGAAACCCAAAGAGAATCGGTCCATCCGTACGGACTTGGTCTAAACGTACCCAAGTTGGTGGCGTTATTACTATCTGCTGCGGCCGTGACACTCACTGGCTCAATCAGGCCTGTGATCGTAATAGCAATGATCATTGCCAAACAACCAGGTACGGCGGGATTCAAGAAGTACTCTGGCAGAGAACAAGTGGATGTATCAGTTTGTCTGAGTTTCTGTTTCATCTTTTTAGCTTTCTCCCCTCCCAAGCAATCGCAAATCCTTCCCACTAAACAGAGATATGTCTTTTTGATGAAGACCAGCGCTCAAAATGAAAGAAAGACAGCAAGAACGCGAAGGCGCGTCGGTCTTCTTGCCCATTCAGAGCACTGGTCTGGTTTGGGTGGCCCGCTGCAGGCTGTGTGGTAAACAGATGTTTACCACACCAGTCATAGTGGATTGAGCGTTGCTGGTGATCAGATCTCTTAGGGACTCATAGGCAAGCCCATGGTCTATGGTGCCTAGAAATCAGAAAGGTCAAGTGATGCTGAGGCGGTCGTTTCGCCATCGATTTGGTCGTATCTGACCCGAACCACGAACTCGAAATCGGGAAAACGGCGCGTGACCTGAACATTGAAGTTGCGCAGGTCATTTCTTCGGAAATCCCATTGCGGGAAGACTTTGACAGTGTACCGCTTGCTAATCTCGTATTCCCAACCAAGATCCAGCAGTTCTGACTCGTTAAACGAAGTCATCCGGTACTCGACATACGTTTTCATCTGTGGGGAGTGATCAAACGAAACGCCGACGGATGTTCGCGCCAGTTCATTGTTATGAAGATCCCAAATCACATCTCCAGAGAATGACATGGTATCGGTAATCAGCCAGACACCCTTCCCTCTGAGATGGTCAGCAAGCGATGAATACTGTGGCCGCCAAGAAAAATATTGAGGGGTTGGATAGCGCTGATAATCTTCATTGCCCGTTAGTACGGCATACGCATCGAAGGTAAGGAAGTCGACCGATCGCCATTGGCCGGGTCCACCTCGTTGGGTTTGGAACGTATTGCGGACGCCGATCTGGGCCACGGCTCCATCAGCGATTTGATCAACCGCTGCCTCATATTGGGGTCGCTGTGCATCGTCGAAGTCATTGTGTGCATACCAGAGCATCACGTATGGCTCGATGATGTGTCGCAGACGATTGATGTCCAGAAGTTCATTTTCAACGCTGTTGTAGACTCGCTGGATTTCGGTATTCAATCGCACACCAATAGAACCCGATAGCAGTAGTTTCTTTTCTTCATCGCTGAGCGAGGAATATTGATCGAGAAAGTAAGAGGCCTCAACCGAAGCAAAGGGTGTTGCCTTCAGCCAGCCAAAGTTGAGTGGTGCTGAGAGTTCCTGGCGGGTGTTGAGTTGAGTGACCCAGCTTTCAACTAAACCTTGATCACGCAGTGCATCTGCGAAGGGCTGGTCTTCGTCCACGGCAAAACCTTTGTCTCTCACACCAATGGACTCGGGAGTGCCATCCTGAAAGACCATGCGCATTCGGCTGGCCCGATATTCACTCGAGTAGGTCAGTACATCAAAGAGATTGTCGCCATACCTTCGGTAGGTGAACTCAGGGAACTTATCGACTTGATACTGTCGACTTGCCAAGAGCCAAGCATTGGAAATAAAGTCATTGAGCGAGTAATCGACCAGGGCTGTAAAAGCAGTGTTCTGGTCCTGGTATTTCGCATAGAGGCTGGTTTCGTATTCGCGCCGATCGTAGTAATCCTCTTCACGCCAAGAAGAAATATACGTGTCGTCACTGATGTAAGACGCTTGCGCTTGGACCAACCAGTTATTGCTGAGTATTGAAGTATGTTGCCAAAGCGCGAGTCCGCGCAGATGGTCCTCGACATCGAGCGTTCGACCAGCCGCAGTTCGCTCTTCGCCTTGGTCGGATTGTAAATACAGGTCGAGCTCGCCCGAGGTTTCTCCAAAGTAATAGCCTGCCTCAACCCCGCCACCAACGCCTCGAGCGGTGTAGCCATCAAGTTTGAGCGTGGTGTCGATGCCCTCAGGGGCATCCATTCCCATCAGCGACCAGAAGTCCCATCGAGTTCCGATGATGGCACCCTTATAGGTGTTGTACCCACCTCGAATACTCTTCAGAGGAAAACGACGGTGTGAACCACTAAAGACTGGCCAGTATCCAATAGGTGTACCGCCGGCACGAAAGGTGTTGTGTTCACTATGAAAGAAGATCTGTTCTTCATCTGGTGCATCTGCCGAAGGCACCCGATCGATCCTGACGCGTTCTGAGCCAATGGCAAAGTGCGGTGTAAAGAACTCGCTGGTTGAAATAGTTGCTTGCTTGGCATGCCACTGATGGTCGGCAGCTTGGCGAAGTTCTGCAGCACGGGCATACAGCGGGAACCGACCTTCACGGTTGTAGGTACGCAAGACGGCATTGAGCATGATGGCTTGCCCGTTCTCAAAGTCGTAGTAGACCTTGGGAGCGCGAATCACATACTCACCATTGTCGACATCCGCGACAACGTTGCCTTCAAGATAGATCCCGAGTATGTCTTCGTTGGAGAGCTCCTCAGACATGATGTCTTTGACTGATCCAGGCTGAAGAAAGACAACACCTCGTTGCGCCGTCAGCGTGAGGGTCGAGAAATTATCAAAGTTGTTCAGGCTACCAGCTTGGTACTCAACCATGACCGTGCCTAAGACGCTAATGGTATTTTGATCAGCGCCAGGTTCGAACTCAGCTCGCCCTGCAATAAAACGAATGCGTCCGTTGGGTGACTTGAGCCATGGCGTTGACTCACTGCGATCTGGCATGCCATCTAAGGTGGCGGCCTCGACTTTTGGTGCCTTTGGCGGCGAGCCTCCTGGTGTTGGCATAAACTCAGGTGTTTGATAGGGGGTCTTCACCTGCGGGCGTTGAGTCAACGCTGGTGGCGTTGAGACGATTTGCCATAGGTGTTTGGCTAAGCGCTCATGAGCGACCTGAAGAAGACCAGGCATATTGGGTTGGCCGGGTGTCATAAGGGCGGTATGAATTTGCACCTGACCTGTTGTACTGGCCGTTACCAGGACATGATTGCCAGCAACGCCGAGCTCGGAAAGTACACGGCGATCTGGCTGATCAAGCCCTGGGCACTGTTCATTCGGTTGATCCAAACCACAGCCCTCTCAGCTTCGAAGGCATACTGGCCGATGTTGATTTTGACATCTCCCTGGAGGACGAGTCGCTTGGTATCGTTGACGCTCCAATTCCAGACACGGAGTGCAGAGAAAGAAGCCTCCTCGGCAATGGGTTCGATTGGTAAGACCATGCCACTGAGTCGGTCACCAGAAATCTCGATCCCACCAGAAGCCTTGTCTAGAATTTGGCCGCCACCGAGCGATTTTTGATTCGATGGACTCTCGTCAACGGGCGCTGTCGGTGGCGCTGTTTCAATGACAATCGGTTTCGTAATTGGGGGTGGGACGGGTAGCTCGTCCGCCGCGGTCTCTTGGGCACTGACCGCACCAGTGAACAACAGCAGTATTGCCAATAGCAAAACGGCCAGCTTCCTTACGCTTGGCGTAGCTCTTCGAATCCATTCGGTTGGTGAGTGGGGAAGGCTCACAGTGGAAATGATAACCGCTGGAACAGAATGGCGTGCTCAGCCGGGGTGAAGGGCACGCTGGCAAGATGATCTCCATGCCCCAAAGGCAGTGAAGGGCCGATCAACCTCGCTCTTCATCGAACATCGCCTCAAGGAAATCACTGGGGTGAAAGGGTTCAACGTCCTCAGGTCTTTCGCCGACGCCGATCAGTTTGACCGGTATCCCTAATTCATCCTGAATGGCCAGCACAATGCCACCGCGAGCGGTGCCGTCAAGTTTGCTGAGAAAGAGCCCGCTGACATCAATGGCATCCTGAAAGTGTCGAGCCTGGACCAGTGCATTTTGTCCCTGGGTCGCATCCAGTACCAGCAGGACCTCATGTGGCGCGCCTGGAATTTGTTTGGCGACGACATCTCGGATTTTGGTCAACTGGCGCATCAGTGACTCTTCACTATGAAGTCTTCCAGCCGTATCGATCAACAACACATCGCTGTTTCGTGCTTTGGCGGCGGTGGCTGCATCGTAGGCGACGCTGGCAGGGTCACTGCCTGGTTCGCCTCGCACCAAGTCAACACCCAGTCGGTCCGACCAGACGGCGAGCTGTTCGATGGCCCCAGCACGAAAGGTATCAGCGGCAGCCAGCAATACGCTCTTTCCATCTTGTCTAAGTGCGTGTGCAATTTTGGCCACACTCGTGGTTTTGCCGACGCCGTTGACACCAGCGACAAGAATCGCTGTTGGGCCATCGCCTGAAGTTGCGAGCTGATGTTCGGATTCACGCCAGCGATCAGCCAGAAGACTACGAAGAAACTCAAAGACATCCTCGCCTCGCTTGAGCTTGCCTTGCCGTACATCTTCTCTGAGTGATGAAATGATGATCTCGGTTGTCTTGATGCCAACATCAGCCTTGAGCAGCAGTAACTCGATCTCATCAATAAGCGTGTCATCAAGTGTGCGACCGGCAAGCAATGAGCGTAGCGGCGAAGTGAGCGTCTCCTGCGTCTTGCGGAGTGCTCCAGTCACTGCAGAGAGTGTGGCGCGGAAGAGTCCCATAGGCTTAATCGTTGGGTGTTACGGTCTCGGAAACGATATTTGATGTGTCTTCAATCTCGCCGCTTTCACGCATAGAGCGGTACATCTTGTCCAGAATGCCGTTGATAAACATGGGTGATTGTTCTGTGCTGAACTCTTTGGCCAACTCAACGGCTTCATTGATAGCCACTTTCGGTGGGGTTCGTCCTAAGGCCATTTCACAGTAAGCCAAGCGGAGAATGGAGCGATCCACAATCGGTTGTCTCCGGGTGGGCCAATCTTCGGCGTACTCCGTGGCCATTGCATCAGCCTTCGAGTGGACCGTCCATGCTTGCCGAGCCAATTTCAGCCCCTCTTCATGATCGGTATCGGATCCTGGAGATTCACGAAGCGATTCGCGCACCTCCTCGTCTCCAATATCAGTACTGGAGTCGAATTGATACAAGCACTGAAGTGCTGCACGACGCATATTTCGTGGTGAATCGATCACGTAGCTGGTTCTCTTAAAGCTCGGATCGAATGAGCGAGTCGTATTGCTGCCGTCATTGCATCATGTCCCTTATTTCCAACGGAACCACCAGCACGCTCCTTGGCTTGTTCGATCGTCTGGCAAGTCAGGACACCAAGTGCGATGGGTATACCGGAGTTGACCATGATACTGGTAAGACCTTGTGTGACGCCTTGAGCAATGTATTGATCGTGGGTTGTTTCACCAGTGATGATACACCCGATCGCAATAATTGCGTCTGGTGGATTGGGCCGCTGTTTATCTGCTAATGCGGCGCACAAGCCAATAAGCTCCCACGAACCAGGCGCCACATGCCGGACAATCTGTGTACCCTGGCCACCAGCGTCCATGAAACAGCGAACGGCGCCTATCGAGAGAGCGTCAGTAATCTCAGCGTGGTAGCTGCTGACCGCCAGTTCAATGCGGAGATTGGTCGCGTCAATTGTGGTGAGATCTTTATCGTACATTTCAGGTCCTAGGTCTGAGCTACGTCATCCTAGTTTGGTGAAGCAATGGGGGCAATATGACCTGCAATGTGCCAGCCAAAAGACTTCGCTGCAGTCCAGCGTAAGATAGAGGCTATGAGTCGCTTCTTAATGCGCATCTTGACGGCCATTCAGCTCACCAGGCTGACCATCGCTTTTGGCGGGGTCAGCGACATTTGGTTCATTATTTTGCTGACCCGAGCTGAGCCCCAGTACACGCATATACACGTGCATAACCTACCCGTGGGATTATCGTTGGTCGCTGGAGCGGTCTTGGCACTGGGGTTGTTTGCTCACGGAGCTGCACTCAACGACTTGCTCGATCTTCAGCACGATTCAGCCTTTAGCCCAGATCGTCCTATTCCAGCTGGACGTATTCGAATTGGTCAGGCTGTGGTGATCACTATCGGAGCTCTCTTACTTGCTTTTCTTGGTGCATCGATCTTGGGTGTTTGGGCGGTCGTGCTGACTTTGCTGATGGCTGCGGGCCTTCTTTTCTACAACACGGCAGGAAAATTTATACCAGCCGTTGGCTTTACAACAATTGGCCTGTTGTATGTGGTTCATATGCTGATACCCAACCATGAACTCTCATTTACGCTCCCGCTTTGGTTAATCATGACACACATTATGGCGATCTCAATGGTGGTTCATCTCTTGGAAGAGAAGCGACCACGCATCACGACACAGACGATTGTCATGACTTCACTCGCTTGGATCTTTTGGTCGGCCATTATCATCGGCGCGGGGCTGATGACCCAGGGGTCACTCTGGCCGGCGGGAATCAGTCCGTGGGCAGTGGTCTATCCATTGATTGCCGTGGCAGGATTCTTAGTGGTGGTGCAGTGGAAGCTTCGTTCAATTGACCCGCGAGCCGGTGCCGAGAAACTACGTCGCTATGGGGCGATGTGGCAGAGTCTGTACGCCGCTGCGTGGCTGTTGGCACTGGATTTGATTCCCGAAGCAATTGGGATGGGCATTTTTGCTCTCGTCGGTTTCTGTGTGATGACCATGATTCGTGAGGTCGCTGGACTGACGGGACGACCGGTGGCGTTCAGAAGCTAGCCATGAACACGAGGAACTGAGTTTTTCTGTCTAGAAATAGCCCTTGGTGGTTATCTGACGGCTCAAATCTCGTATTGCCGGTTAATAAATCTTGTCACGGTGTTCTGGCGGGGTAGGGTTAGAGAAGAACTGGCCCTGTCAACCTCGCTATGGAGGAGAAGCGACGTTGGAGGGCCGGTTTTTTTTGTGCTTAAAAAGCCTGGCGTTTTTTCACATTGACTCATTGTGCAGTTTTCTCGCCACTCTTTTTGGTCCAAATGTCCCCTTGGTGCATCATAAACGCGGTGTCCGACAAGAATGTTGCGTCAAAGCGACATTGTCGCTTAAGTGCCTCATCAGGCATGACGATTCCAAAGGGCCATGAATAAAAATGATGCTAAACAAAAACGTCAAGATGATCTTCATACGAATGTAGTGCCCTTTGAGGGGGCACCAGGCACATGGCCCATGCGCGATGAGCCTGTGGTGCCAAAGCAGGGCTTGCCTGATCACGTATGGGACTTGCTCTTGTGTTCCCACACCGCTATTGCCGAGGCTCAGGAGCTTCTCGACATGCAGCCAGAGGTGAGCCAGAGCAGTGGGCTTCTTGGTAACAGAGTTCTGAGTCGTCTCGATACGGCGCAAGCGGCTATCGAACGCATTGCAAGCCTCTACGGTGCGGTGTCGGAAGAACAGGACGCCAACGCAGTTGTTGTTGATCCTGAAGCTGCTGTTGAAACCAACGCGGAACTAGAAGAACTCATTAGTTGTCTTCGTGAATCTGCAAAGCAAATGCAGGTTGAACTTGATATTCAAATAGATAAGCGCGTGAGCGCTTTGCCAGTTCACTCATTAAGAGAAGTTCTTGGATCAACGCTTTGTCGAGCAGTTGAACTGAGTGCTGAAGCACCGGTGGGCTTACGCCGCGTGGAACTGAGTATTTCATTTGTTGAGGCTCTTTGTGGTCGAGGGATGGTGGAGTTGTTAGTAGCTGATACTGGTCCACGCAATGGATCGAATGCTCACAGTTGGAATGAGAAATGGCATTCAGTTCAGGCATCCTTAGTCGAAAAACTGGGTGGTGTGTTTGAACTGGTACCAA
>CALCOW010000299.1 GCA_937899935.1 uncultured Phycisphaerae bacterium | reverse complement strand
TAGAAGACGAAGAAGACGGTGAATTAGAAGACGAAGAGTCAGAAGACGATGAAGAGGTTTGGGATGATGAGCAGGAAGAGTGGGGTGAGGACGAAGGCGATGACCAGGGGGAAGATGAAGAAGAGTGGGACGAAGAAGATGACGAGGGTGATATCGATTCAGATGAGATCGATAAGAATGAGGATCTCTAAGACGCGTGGCATTTCTAAGCGTCCACCCAATATCAACCGGCGATCACTTTTACTTTGTGACTGATCCCAGTGACGCGAGCATCGGTCGGTTGGCCTTAACAAGCCTTAATTGATCGTGCTGCCACCACAACAAAAGAAACGGTGAACGGTGCTTTTGTCTGCGACGGGTCAAACTGCATTCGTGTGAAAGTAGACATCAATCGTCAGCCCGATGAGATCAATGGCGTAAGCTGGCATGTGCCGGAGAATTGTTCTGTGTTTCAGGAACCTCAAAATGTGAGCGATGGCCAGCTTCGCGCTCTTGCCGCTTCAGGTCTCGGCTCGCGCTTGGTCGCCCGTCTGATCGTTAAGTTAGGCTCGCTTGAGTTGGCCGGGAATGCCACCATTCAGCAGCTTAAGCAGGTCGGTATGAGTCAACGGTCAGCCTCTAAGTGCTACCAGTCAATGGCCAAGGTCAAACCGGAGCTTCTGCGATCACAGATGCGCGATCATGAACTGGGCCTCATTTCCATTGATGATCCAGGCTACCCGCCCTTGCTGCGATTGATACCTGATCCGCCGGTGGCCTTGTGGGGGCGAGGTAGGTTCGAGGCACTGGAGCCGCCCACCTTAGCGATCGTGGGTAGTCGGCGGTGCTCTGCACATGGCGCTCGACTTGCCTGGCGTTTCTCCTCACAGTTGGCCAGTTGGGGGCTGACCCTTGTCTCTGGAGGTGCCAGGGGAATTGATGCCTGTGCGCACCGAGCGGCTCTTTCGGTGGGCGGTCGCACCGTGGTTGTCCTTGGCAGTGGGCATGGTCACTGTTATCCAGCTGATCACGCGGAGTTGTTTGGCGACATTGTCGAGCAAGAGGGCGTGGTGGTTAGTGAATTTGCTCCGATGGTCGAGCCACGGCCAGGGCATTTTCCGCGGCGTAACCGAATTGTCTCCGGATTGTCTTTGGGGGTACTGGTGATCGAAGCGGGCTCCCGCAGCGGAGCGTTGATCACGGCACGACTTGCCGCCGAGGAGCATGGCAGGGAAGTGCTGGCGTTGCCTGCTTGTGTTGACACTTGTGAGGCAGTGGGATCACTGGGACTCTTGGCCAAAGGTGAAGCTCACATGGTCACCACCCCAAAGGACGTGGTTGGCCAGCTTCTGACTTCTAAAAATCTTCTCGCGGCTGCACGAGAGCAGCATGTCCGTCGATGGGGGCCACCGTCAAAGGAACCATCCGTTAGTAGCGACGGAGTACACCAATAACCACACCTTGGATGGTGCATTGGTCGACAATGATGTCTTCGAATTCCGGATTGGCGGGGCGTAACATGATTTGCCCGTTTGGTTGTTTGTGAAAGGTCTTGAGAGTCGATTCCCCATCAGGGAGCAGTGCAATGACGCGCTCGCCATTGCGAGCCGTACTCCGCTGTGCAACCAGCACGTAGTCGCCGTCTAAGATGCCCTCGTCTCGCATCGATTCGCCCTCAACTTGAAGGGCAAAAGTATCTTTGCTCTGAGCGACATTTGATCCAAACATGGTGGCCAGATCAAGCTCATCGTTTTGTTCAAACTTCTCTAGCGGATAGCCAGCGGCAATTCGGCCCGCGAGGGGATAACTAAGATGGTCACTCTGAGATGAGTGCTCACTTTGGCTGCCCGGAATACGAGCGTTCTCAGGTATCGACAAAGAGCGAGCCTTGTTCGGCTCCCGGATCAAGGCGCCCTTTTTGATCAGGGCTTCGACGTGTTCGAAGACCGTGACCTTGCTGATCTCCAGGGCTTCCGCCAGTTCTCTCATGGTCGGGGAATATCCGCACTTCTGTCGATACTCTTGAATCATGGTCAGCACGCGAAGTTGTTTGGGCGTGAGGTTCATGGAGGCTTTCCCTGTTTTGGTGACGGGGTAGTGGGGCATGGATGGGTTTTGCTTCGGATTCGAATTGTCCGGTCGGTTGGCAGACTGTTCCACCGAAAAGATCAGGAGCTAACTCAAGGTCGTCATGTGTTTGTAAATATTCACGAAGCTGTTTACCAACGCGATCTAGGACCGTGTCGAGGTGGGTCATGGCGCGGCGCTGCTCATGAAGCCAGGTGGTCAGGAGGTTGCCAATGTCGGGAGCCACCTTGTCACAGGCGTCATGGATGCGTGAGGGGATCATCGAATCAAGCCGTGATGTGGGATGGCTCACATCGTTTAAGGCAGGTCGATTGGCATCCTCTATCGGCGACTGGTTGGTGGTCACTGGCTGCTCAAGTTCAGCAGGTTTGAGGCGCCCGCCCCAGGCCTTGTAGGAGGTTGTGAAGTCTCCGCCAGGTCCTGTGACAAGCACCGGAGTTCCCTGGGCCCTCGTTGAGCTGGGCGCCGGCTCATCGCCAGCTTGATGGTTAGTAGTGGTTGTGCGAGGGGGTTTTCGATAGCGTTTATTGAGCATAATCTGGGCCCTTCCGGCCTTGAATGGTCTGGGATGCTGCTCCAGTCGTCCTGGCGGACGATCTGACGCATTCATCCGATGTTGGCTGGCCCATCCAAGGCCGAGGTCCTGACCGCTCTCCAGCGGCACCCCACCCGTTCCATTGGGCAGTCGCTCCTGAAGAGGCGACTGCTTGGCACCTTTCTGACGCCCGTATCTGGCCCACCACGGAGAAGTACCAGATATTGGGGTTCCAGGCTTCTTGAGCAAATCAACTCTCAAGATCTGGGAATGTTCGTCCATAAGACACCACTTGCTTGAGTTTCTATCGGCAACTCTGTTCGGATTACGTTACCCAAACAAATACCAAATGGCAAGATATCTTTGATGCTCGGGCCAAAAATGCCCACGTTGGCATCAAAAACCGGCTTCTCTGACCACGACGATTTTTTCTGCGGCTGTTAGTCTGGCCATTGTGAGAACCCTCTGGTCACCCTCTGATCACTGTGTGGGGACTTCAGGACCGCCACTGGCTATGGCCGGGGCTGGGCTGGAAGTCTGGGCTCTGGATCCCAATATTAGCTTTCTGAATCATGGATCATTCGGGGCGCGGCCGCGTGAGGTGTTGCGTCAGCAAGCGATCCTTCGTGAGCAGTTTGAAGCGGCTCCGATTGAGGTACTGGATCGCCACTGGCGAGGCGCGGGCCTTGCGTCGGCCCGTGATCAAGTCGCGGCCTTTCTTGGTGCAGCAAGTGACGATCTTGGTTTCGTGACCAATGCAAGTAGTGGTGTTGCATGTGTCTTACGCAATCTTCATTGGTGTGAAGGTGATGAGATTGTGACCACTGACCATGCGTATAACGCGGTTTTGCAAATGATGCGATACGTCGATCACTATCGGCAGCCATCGCTGCGGAGAATTGAGCTGCCGTTCCCCTCCGCTGGTGATGTTGAGGTTGTGAATTGCGTGATGGCTGGTCTGACTCAAAAAACTCGATTGCTCGTGATAGATCATGTGACCTCACCGACAGCGCTCTGTCTACCGATCAAAGAGATTTGCGCGAGGTGCGCCGAGCTTGGCATTGATGTGCTCGTGGATGGAGCCCATGGTCCTGGAATGATTGAGCTTGACCTTCCTTCGATTGGTTGTGCTTACTACACCGGGAACTTGCACAAGTGGGTTTGTGCGCCGCCTGGCTCAGCCTTTGTATGGGTGCGTCAGGATAAGCAAGAGGGAATTCACCCACTGACCGTCAGTCATCATTATGAAGAAGGCTTTGCTCAAGAGTTCTTGTGGCAAGGGACCGGAGACATGACGCCTTGGCTCACGGCACCTGCAGCAATCCAGTGGCTTGGGCAATTTGGGTGGCCGCGCGTACGTCAGCATAATCATTCAATGGCCGTTTGGGCCCAACAGTTTTTATGTGACTGCTGGTCCGTTGAGCCGGCATCGCCGATTGATGGCTCCATGCTAGGCTCCATGACGACCGTGGCGCTGCCTGGGACTACTGAAGCTTGGTTGGTGCGATGGAAAGATCCAGTAGAGTTGATGCGACATTTGTATCAGCGGCATCTGATCGAAGTTCCGGTGATGGAGTTGTGGGGGCGCTGGTGGTTACGTGTTTCTTGTCATCTGCATAATTCAAAGTCACAGTACGAACACTTGGCCTCAGTTGTATTGGAAGAATCAAAAGCATAAGGGGTGTAAACATGCTCATGGGTGCATTTTGGACAGACGCTTGGCAAGATCCCGCCATGCGGCACGCGATGTTTATACATTTTCCGATCGTTCTGGCTTGTTTATTAGCGCTCATCGCATTAATTGCAGCGATCGCGTGGGGTAAGTGGCGCCGGGGCTTGGCGGTGATCTGTCTGATTGGTTATGGGTTGCTGACCATCTCTGCGCTCTTTGCCCAGAATGCGGGAAGTGATGCCCACGAGGCGGTTGAGGGTTCAGCTGGCAAGGCAGTGGATGCATTGATCGCCGCGCATGGAGAGGCGGCTTCGCGTATTTGGTGGTTGTCATTGTGTGTTGGGGCTGTGTTAGTTGTCTCATTCTTTGGAAGTCGTCTTTGGCAGCGCTGTTGGCGATGGGGATTTACGCTCCTGGCGATCTGTTTGGCTGCTTATGTTGGCTGGACAGCTGACCTTGGTGGTCATCTGGTTTATACGGATGGTGTCGGTATGCCACAGGCAGCCATTGACCGGGCCGTGCGCATTCAGGCTGGTGCACAACCATCTGATCAGAAGGCAGGCCGTTCAGCAGTAGTCGCTGCTAATGATCCGCGGGCGGTCTTCTTTGCTGAAAAGGTGAGGCCGGTGCTTTCTGCCAATTGTTGGAAGTGTCATAACACGACCGATGATGATCCGGCGGGAGGGCTTGATCTCACTTCCATTAGTGGGGTACTCAAGGGTGGCGATGGAGGACCAGTGGTGCTGATTGGTAATCCGGAGCAGAGCAAGCTTATTCAAGTTGTTCAATGGAAGATTGCGGATATGCATATGCCCCCCAAAAAGCCCAAGTTGCCGCAAGAAGAGATCGATGCGATGGTGAAGTGGGTTCAGCAAGGAGTCGTCTGGAAGGATGAGTAGGTATCGCAATAGCCTGTTCGTATTGCTTTTGGTGGTGTTCCTCTGGAATCCCGCGGGGTGCAGTTCCAAGGATCCTCAGCCAACCGTGGGGCCGCCGCCGCGCATTTCGTCTGACGAGCTCATGGAACTTGATCCGAAAGGTATGCAGCTGATTGAGAAGCTTTATGGCCAGGCTATTGCGCAGCCGGGGTCAGCGCAGGCTCTTTTACAGCTGGCGATGGTCTACCATGCGCATGCGCTTTGGGAGCCGGCTATTGAAGCTTATGAGCAGGCTCTTGTCCTGCTCGATTTAGAGGCACAGGAATCAGAGTTACAAGCGTATCGAGCTCTAGCACAGCACCTAATGGCTTCAATCTATGTCGCTAAAGATGATCTCACTCAGGGGATCGTTTCGATGCGCAGGGTTGCCGAGTTGGATGAGACCTATATTCCAGCTCAGTATTTATTAGCGCTGCGTCTGCGCGATATTGATGCTTTGGATGAAGCGGAGGATGTTGCTAAGCTAGCGGTTGAACGTGCGGAACTCCTTTTGCAGCGCAGTTCAAATGCCGCAGCCAATACAATTGGCCAAGGAATCATGCAGTCGGCTCGCCTCGCCTACGCCGTCATTCTGCTTGATCAGGGGCAGCCTCGCTTGGCGGCTATACAAGCAAAGAATGCCGTCGAGTCAGACCCAGCTCATCGATATGCTCGGTTCATTTATGGCACAGCGATGCGAGAGCTAGGCCATGAAGAGGTGGCCAGTCGTTTTATTAAGCTCGGCCAGGGTGCGGTTGCCGAATGGAGTGATCCTTGGATCGAAGAGTTGGCGCCGTTTCAAGTCGGATATCAGGTTGATTTGGTTCGCGCTGACCATCATGTCAATTCGGGTAATCCAGACAAAGCGATCTCACTCTTGATGCCTCTTTACAACGAGAATCCGGAGGATGTCACGGTTCTGGTGACCATGGGCTCGGCTTACTTGCGGCTCGCTCAACTAGATATTGCTGAGCGGATGCTACGAAAAGCCGTTGCACTTGATCCAGACTCTTTTGAGGCCCAGGTGTTGCTGACCGGCGTCTGTCGAGAGTCAATCGCGTTGACTGAACCGGTTGATTCTGAATTGCTCTTACAAGAGGGCTTGCGGCATGCTGATCGAGCAATTGAGTTGCGTCCAACGATTGCGCTCGGCTATATCGCCAAGGCCGACTTGCTTTACGCTCATGAAGCTTTTAGTGAAGCAGCTGATCTGTATCGGCAAGCCGATGGACTTGATGAGCAGGGGCGGGGTATTGATCGGCAGGCAGGTATCGCATTCACCAAGGCTCAGCGGTGGGATGAGGCAATTGAAATTTTGCAGGAGGTCGCCATCCTCTATCCACGGGACATAAGTGTGCTGGCCGAGTTGGTTGAGGCCCAGTTGGGTGGAGGGTATCGAGAGCAGGCCCAGCAAACACTGCTTCAGATGGAGCGTGTCAATCCACAGTCACCGCTGGTAATCCAATGGCGCGCGGTGATGCAACAGGTCCCCCGTCAATGAGGTCGGTGGTGGCTTGATTTAGGTCGATGGTTCAGTGGGGTCC
>CALCOW010000298.1 GCA_937899935.1 uncultured Phycisphaerae bacterium | reverse complement strand
CCAGAGTGCAAATGCCGCATAGACAATCAGCAGTGATGCAAATAACGGACCAGCCACCAATAAACAACCGAAGATGACTAACACGAAGCTCAATAAAAGTATGAGGCCATAGTTCTGACTTGTTTTCTCTTCATATAACTTAATCAACAACAGGAACATGAGAAAACGCCCAAGAATCGGGCGCAGGTCACTTCCAAATTGCCAAGCGTTGAAGAGGGTGTAAAGGACGACACCAAGTATCAAAATTCGTGAGAGCCAGGTCGGCAAACAACGGCCACCCTTTGATTCAGTCACATACCAACTGACGACAGCAATCGTTCCAGTGATTATCAACAGCAGTGGATTTTCTTGTGCAACGCCTTGTGCAACCACACTGATCAGTGCCAATACAAAGACAACAAACGGAAGTTGGCGAAGCAGTGTCATGCCGCTTCTCCTGTTTCATCCGACTGGCCGTTGTTGTCGTCTAACAACAAAGGTAGTTGCGATACGGTGTAATACCAAGCGTCTTGTCGCGCCGACAATGGGCGCACACGATCACACTGCACGACGATCAACGAAGCTCTCTCGAACTCGCCTGGCATACGAGGGTTTTTGTCACGAGGCGCATCAAGATCAAGCATTGCTAATTCGGCAGCCAGCCGCAACCGATGCCAACTTCCATGTCGCAAACCAACATCCACTGCGGGGAGCCCAAGCACACGCAGACCTGCATCAATATTCTTTTCTTGAGCCATCGCCAACAATGAAGCCACCAGTGAAATTGCATCTTCCTCATACTGACGAGCAAGTATTGGATCACGCCCCTTAACTTCAAGCTCAGTTGTCGGGATACGAAGATCTAGTACGACATGCAAACGAGGCCTTGTGGGGAGCGACCGTTCAATACCCACCAGGTAATCACGTCGCGCAGAAACCTTCCAGGCGATCTGGCGCATTGGCTGAAAAACACCTACTTCGCGTAGTCCGTAATAATCCTCACCTGAACCAGCTCGCTGACTAAAACCACTGCCGATCAGTCCCACTGGACTCAGAGTGCTGAGGACTCGATTCTGCAACTTTTTGATTTCAGGGTGAATGAGGCAACGTTGGGGCTGACATATAGATCTACGCAAACGAAAAATCCCAAACGGAAAACTCGTGGTGATCTGCAGTTTGTCAAAAACAACCGGCCCGCGCCTTCGTGGCCAATAGACCGCTTCACCCTGACAAGTGCCTTCGGGCCGTGCATTTAGAATCCATGCAGGAGCACCTTCAAGGCGATGTTGCCAGCCGTACTTGCTACCAACAACAGATTCATCAATCCAGATGTTAAAAGCAGCAAGCCACCTGAGACGATTGCGAAGTTCATATCGAATGACCATTGGCTGGCCAACTTCACCGTGCGATATCTCAAGTCGTTTAACGCTTACAAAAAGCAAGGTGAGCCAAGCAAAGCTCATCGACAAGACAATTAATGCGATCAGAATTCCAAACAACCAAACCAAAAGATTATTTGAGAATGCGGTCGCGCCAATTCCGACCAACAATGTTGCTAATGCCAGTAAGACACTCCAACCCGTAAAGACGTTTCGCGGTATGCGCATTTCATTTTCCTGCTCATTACCGGCGACTCATTCACTATCAACCTGAACTTCAACAGCTTTTTCTTCGGCTTCTTCGACATCAACTGTTGCTTCAGACTCGGTCAAGGTTTGGCCGTACGTACGTCCAGAACCCTCGAGTCCTTCGATCTGCGGGAGATCTTCCAAACCTGCCAAACCAAAGATGCTCAAAAATTCTTTGGTCGTCCCGTACAGTAATGGGCGCCCAAGTTCTTCAGCACGGCCCGCGACTCTGACCAAACGCCTTTCAAGCAAGCCTCGCAATACTTCACCACAAGAAACACCGCGAATTGCTTCGACCTCTGCTCGCATCACCGGCTGTCGGTAGGCGATGATCGATAATGTTTCAAGTGCCGCTTGACTCAGTCGCTGTCGTTGCCGCTCAGCTTTCAGCCTGGCGAGTAATGGGCCGAACAAAGGCTCAGTCATCAAGCGATAACCGCCAGCTACACGCTGCACGCGAAAAACACGGCCCGTTGCTTCGTATTCTTCGTTCAACGCTGCAATCGTCTCTTTGATGCGCCCAATCACGCCACGGCCGGGTAAGCCTAAGATGGCGCCCATCCGAGCCTCACCCAGCGGCTTGTCTGTCGCTGCAAGGATTGCTTCAACCCGCTTTGTGAGTGGTTGGTCTTGGAGAGGCTCTTCGACCTGCTGTGCAGATTGAACCGCATGGTCACCGTCGTTTGAACTCGTTTTAGCGCTTGCATCTTTGGGCATTTTTGAGATCCATAATCACGCAATTGAGACCGACCCTCGATCGCAAGATCGCGGCAAGTGATACGTATCAGTGTACGTCGGGTAGAGGCAGATGTCTTGATCGGTGTTTATTAAACCGTGCCGCCGCGTGACTCAAATCCACGCGCCAGACTTACTTTGGCCATCGCCAGACGCTGCTGCTGTTCAACTTCGAGGCGTTCCTCGGCGGTCGCCCCAGTTTGTGCTCTGGCTTCGGCAAGCTCCGCCTCCGCCTCTTCAATGACGAGTTGCTCAGCGCCAGTAGCGCCCTCGGTCAACAGCGTGAGATTGTTATCACGCATTTGAGCAAATCCACCCTCGAGCAAATACCACCTTCGCCCACCTTCGACAAAATCAAGTCGGAGAGGCCCAATGGCCAGTCGAGCTAGCAAAGGTGATTGATTATGCATCACACCAACCTGGCCATCCCAGGCGGGGACGGAGGCATACAGAACCTCGCCCTCATAGACAGCATCATCAGGAGTCACGATCGAACAGTTGAATGGCTTAAGTGATTTGGTGTCCACCGGTATTTTTCTCAGGGGGTAAAGACATCAATTGGGCGGCATCTGAAATCGGAAGGGCCAGTGTAACGGCGTCAACGAAGTCTTCAACCAGACGGGTGCTTGAGTTGAATGCGCCGCCACCGCCTGAGTCGATGAGCAAAGTCAATGGATCGATATCCAGGCTCATCCGTCACTTCTCGAGTGCATACCGAGCCCAAAAAACTCGGCATTCTAAGCCCCTCAACCTGGTTTTCTGACCCTTGCGCCCGCGCCAGAAAAAGTCCTAACTCGCCAATGCTGTCGATGTACCACAAGATATCTTCAAATCCAACCACATAGCGAGTCTTGCGTAAGGTCAGGTCATCTGTGTGCTCCCAAAGACGTGAAAACAATGTTTCGTGAATCGGTGACATTTCATCAATAGCAATAAGGTCGGTCCCACGATGCTGAGTGAGATCACAATCGCATAAGCCATTGCGCCGAAGCAGGCGTCGAATTCTCCCGCCGGCCGCCCAATCAAACTTGTCGTCTGCTATCTCAAATGGAAGGTAACCCTGGTCGATCCACAGAATTTCCGCCACCTGGTCAAGCTTTGGCAGGCCTCGTAATACGAAACGACGACTCTGAGTATCGTCTGTTGAATCATGCCAGGTTTGTCCGATCATAGCCACCGCTCCCTTGCAAACCCACACTGAGGCTCGCAGTCGAAATGACGACTGGAAGCACCCTACCCATAGATAAAATTAGCCCGACCGAATCCAACTCGATCGCAGCTCAGAAGAAATGTTGGCCAGAAGAACTGGCCTGCTCACTTTTAACTATGCCGTCAGAGTCACTTAACTCGTATGAAATCAAAATTAAGTGGCAGATTCTCAATCTGGTCAGGCCATCTTCCCCAGAGCCTCGGATGCCAGTCTTTTGAGGCGTGAGGGCATCTTCCCATCTTCAGCAAGCGCCTTGAGGCTTCGCTCGATCGCTGCATCTGATTGAGAAGAAATGCGAGTGTCGTGATGCACTAACGCTGCCGCAATCGTTGCTGCATAGAGCCTGGCACCAAGACGTCGGTCGGCCGTGGTTTCTCCCACAATCCGCATGGTTTTGAAGACGCCTTTGGCTTGTTCAATATTACCCAAGGGTGCTTCGGGATCATCGAGTAGCTCTTCAACCGTTGGTCGATCGTCATCAATATCACCGGCCAGCCAATTGGCTGAAGCCATAGCCGCATCGTTTGAGTCTTGTAACGCCCAACGCAGAATTTGGGAGTAGCTTCCTGGATCAGTATCAGTCATCATGAACGTCCCTCTAGTGCCGCTAATAAAGCACTTAGTTCCCCTGGTGCTGATGTTGGTTCATCAACTGTCTTTGAAATCTCATCCTGCAAATAGCGGGAGAACCGGCGTTTCGCCGTGACCATCATATTGGCTGCCTGTGCAACATCTGGCAAACCCATACGCAAAATCAATGTGTCATAACTGACCGCCGCTTCACCGGTGAGCGATGGACGAACCACGCGAGCCTCGAAAATCTCCCAGTGCGTATCAAGTCCATCTTGGCGACATGCTCGCTGGCACATGTCGAGCACATGCCGTATCAGTGACCCTGCCCACTCAGCATGAAAGACTTCATCAGGCTGCTTCGCGTCTCGACTCTTTTGCGTAACTTGCTCTGCAGAGTCCAAGGGTATTAAGACAGCGCGACCACCACGACGCATTCTAGCCTCATAGCGATACCGCTCTCGAATGTAGTTCTTCAAAGCCGTGAGTAGTAAAGACCTAAACCGACCACGTTGGCGATTGGCCACATGAAACAACTGACGATCCAGAATGATGTCGCAGATAAACCCCTGTGTCAGGTCAGAAGACTCATCGAGAGAGCGACCCGTACTGCGAACATAAGCGTACACGGCTGGCCAATAGCGCTGAATCAGATCTTCATAGATGTCTTTGTCATCACTGTCGGCATCTACCTGATTCAACAATTCGATACGGGACCAGCTTGTCCTTGGCCAAAAGCCCGATTCTCTCTCGTTTAAATGATCTCTAGCATCTGACATGAAGTTGGGTTCCTGACCAGGAGGATACGCCCCTGTCAGCAATGATGAAACCGGACTCGTGACACAGTAGCTAATTGGGTGATCTTCAGTCATTTTCATGATCCATCACCCAATATGCCAAGAAGGTCTTCAAGTTCCAGTTTAGCCATAAGTGGATCACTGACGGTTTCGCCAATAGCTTCCCACAGCAATCTTGCAAAGTGCCTCTTCACAATCACCATCATGTTGGCGGCCTGTCCTGGACCACTGAGATCGTATTTATCGACGAGCACTGCGTAACTCGGCGCCGCCTTACTCTCAAACGCGGGATCAACGACCCGAGCCTTAAAGATTTCCCAATGTAAACTAAGCCCATCATCCTCACAGCGCTGCTTCGTTCGCTTGAGGACGTCATCAATTTGTGA
>CALCOW010000297.1 GCA_937899935.1 uncultured Phycisphaerae bacterium | reverse complement strand
GTCAACAAGAACCTCAAAAACGTTCGACTAATGGGCCTGATTACAATGCTGTTCCCGGACGCGAAGGTCATCTTTATTCATCGCGATCCACGTGATATTGGCATCTCGTGCCTGATGGGCAGTTTCTCACCGAAAGTTCATCCTGAACTCATGGATCTTGATCGAATCGCGATGACGATCGAGCAAAACGAAAGACTCATCGATCACTGGAAAGCCGTACTACCACTTCCATGGATGGATGTTCAGTATGAAGAGTTGATCGCTGATCAAGATTCCATGACACGCAAGATCATCGAATTCTGTGACCTTCCCTGGGATGATCGATGCCTTAAGTTTTATGACTCTGGACGAACGGTCATGACCCTCAGTTACGACCAGGTAAACAAACCTATATACGCAAGTTCAGCTGGTCGGTACCGTAACTATGAGGGTCATATTGGACCTCTCATGGGCCTCGCTCAAGAGAAGAATCAGTGAGCGCCAATTTTTTGGTGAGGGCGTAACGACAGCCATTGATGCAGAATTAACCGCTCATCATAAGCAGGCGCTCGATCTATTTATTTCCTATGTTGTGCTCGCCGCCTCTGCGACTGGTATCTGTTTCGAAATATTCATCACCATTCGAAAGGTTTCCTGAGCCGCATCAACACAGTGGTCCTGTTCTTGATCGTCAAGATCCAACTCATTAAGTTCAACCTTAAACGCATTCCAACAGCGGCGTTGATCGGTCCCATGTGGATCCAGATAGCCCATGGCTTTATCAGGTGCAAGCCCCATTGTCTCTCGCAGCTTTTTAGCAATGAACTTATTGCCGTTGGTAGCGCCTTCTTTAACGTAGAGCACTCCAATAAGTGAAACCGGATTTTCTTGTTGGGCCTTATTGATATATGTAACAAAAGACTCCGTCGCTGGAAGAGGCTCCGCAAGTTCGGTGCTGGATAGATCTTCGAGATCCTGATCTACTTTTCCAAGACGAAGATGGGATTGATCGAAAATCTGAGCCACTCGATCATCGCTCGACGCAGCAGACTCAAGAGCTGGGTCAAGTGCCGCATGAACGTGACGCATCTGACCAAGAAAGGTAGCAAACTCGGCCCGGGCCAATTCTCCATTGACCATTCGAATCTGGAAGGCACCCGATTCTGCCTGGTCATGCAAGCTCTGTGTACTCTCTTTCAACTTGCGATGAAAACCGGTGGCTTTCGGCATTTTCGGATGATTGGTTGTCTCAGCCATTGCGGCGGGCTCCTGTTAATGGTTGGGCGGGAATCCGCTCAGTGTATTGTAAATCGTCTCTATCGTCACCGGAAAACTGGTTTTGTTTGCTTGTTTGGTTCCTACGATGGCACACCACCACAGGCATGTCAGATTGCGATTCACGGCCAACTGATGCATGAATGCGAAAGACCGACTTAAAAAGATCGGAGGTCATGATCTCATGAGGCACCCCATCGGCGATCAGCAAGCCGTCGTGCAGCACGATGATGCGGTCAAAGAATCGCATCGCAATCGATAGATCATGAAGGACCACAATAATAGTACGTTTTTCGTTCTCATTAAGGTCTTCAAGCATGTGAAGCAGCGCATACTGGTGCTCTAAATCCAGACCCGTCAGAGGCTCATCAAGAAGCAGGGTTGAAGGCGATTGAGCTAAAAGCGTCGCCAATCGCACTCTCTGCCGCTCTCCTCCAGACAAGACTTCAACTCGGCGATCGGCAAGATGTCCTATCTGACATTGATCGATAGCCCTCTCAATAGCTGCCGTGTCTTCTTCTGATCCGTGACGAAAATACGAACGGTATGGGTGGCGTCCGATCGCAATATGATCACGTACGGTTGTCATCAAGGGAATCACATCTACCTGATTCAATAGGCCCAACATTCTTGCGCGGTGACGTCGTCTGTAGGATCGCAGCGGCAATCCACTTAATCGAACTTCGCCCTTTTGTGGTTTTAAGATCCCAGCAACAGTACGCAGTAGTGTTGACTTGCCGCACCCATTTGGACCAATGATCGCCACGCGCTCTCCGGCTTCAATTGAAAAATCAACACCTTTGAGAATATCGTTTGATCCCAGCCGAACATGAAGATTGTTCACTACGACACTCATTGCAGCCACCGAGACCGGTACAGAAGGTAGATGAAGTATGGACCACCGATCAGTCCCGTGATAACACCAACGGGCATCTCGCTTGGCGCCAAAACCAACCGAGCTGCCAAATCAGACCACAGCAGTAAAGCCCCGCCAGCAATAGCAGCGATCGGAATCAATCCGTAGTTGCCCCCAAGCAGCAAACGGATCACATGAGGGACCACCAGACCAACAAAGCCAACGAGTCCAGCCACACTGGCTGCTGATCCTGCCAGGAGGGCGGCCGCCGCAAAGGCTATTAGACGTGTCCGCTCGACGGGCACGCCGACTGTCACTGCCGCGTCATCGCCCAGCTCCATGGCCGCCAAACGTGATCTGATCCACAGGGCCAATGCAAGCCCGACCACGGTGTATGGCCAGAGTATTTCAACGTGGCCCCATCCTCTCCCATTAAAGGAGCCGGCAGTCCAAAACATGATGGCAGGAATGCGGTCGGCAAAAGCCGTAATCAAAACACCAATAACCGCTCCTAGCACAGCATTGATAGCGACGCCCGCCAGAATCATTCGCATAGGCGATGAACCAGAGCCTGGTCGCCAAGAAACGGTATAGACGACCACTGCGGCAATCATCGCCCCAACGAACGCCACCAGCGGCAATAACGCCGCTGAAGAAGGCAGGACCGTCAGCACAATCGTGGCTGCTAAAGCAGCGCCTGCCGTCACCCCAATCAAACCAGGATCAGCAAGCGGGTTGCGTGTCACAGCCTGGAGCAAG
>CALCOW010000296.1 GCA_937899935.1 uncultured Phycisphaerae bacterium | reverse complement strand
TAAACGAACCAACCCACGAAAGGATTCACTCAAGATGGCCAAGAAGAAGACAAAAAAGAAAACTACCAAGCGTAAGTCATCCACTGAACTCAAGCCACGCACCAAGAGCCAGATCTTTGGGGAGATCTCTGATAAGACAGGTCTTTCTCGTAAAGAGGTCAGTGGTGTCTTTGAAGAGATGTCTGGACTGATCAAGAAGGATCTTGGCCGCCGGGGCCCAGGCGCCTTTACCGTGCCTGGTTTGATGAAGATTGTAAAAGTGCATAAGCCTCGAAGAGCTGCACGCAAGGGCATCAATCCATTTACTGGCGAAGAGATGATGTTCAAGGCAAAGCCTGCACATAGCATTGTCCGTGTTCGTCCACTGAAGAACCTCAAAGAGATGGTCTGATCTACATCAGATTGTTCAACTTGTAGGACTTGAGTCTTACTTTGCAAAAGCCGCCACAAATAAAAACCAACACCAATGCATCTAAAAGCTGCAACCAGTTCTGTTTTAGATACCCCGATCGACAAACATATTCGACCGCCTAACTCAAGGTATTGATGTAAGAAGCAATGACAGAGAGTCCATGCCATGTATCTGCAAACGCTGCTCATATAACCTCACTGCGAAACCGCTTGAATCAAAAGCGACGATGCGACAACGTTTTGATCGAGCTTGCACCAACTGACACTCGATAGGCAACGCGTCACTGTGGCCGTACGACAAGAGGGCGCCTTGCCAAAAGGTGCCTCTTGGCGGCATAAAATCGTTCTCATGCACTTATCAGCCATCAGGCCACGTTCTCATAGCAGCCAGGGTCAATTTCTCATTGCTCTCGGTAGCTCTCAGTGGCAACGTGATTGTTCAGGGGATGGGAGTAATAGGGAGAGGGGAGCCACGAGTATGTCTTGTATGAATCCTTGCAAAGCCGGCGTCTTAACGGCAATCGCGATCAGTGCATTTGTAACAACATCGCTGCAGGCCGATCCTATACCGATGCAGGTTGACTCAGAGATGAGCGGTGCGTTTCTTGACACCTCGCTCTCGCTGGTGATGAATGGAACGTTCATCGGAGACTACGATGAAGAGACCAATCCCGAAGGCACAATGACCAGGCCCGGGCTCTTCGGTGGAAGTGGCAATCAGCCAGTGACCACTTCGGTAACACCAACCATCTAAGCACTGCTCGACAGCAACCCCGTGGGCAGCATGGATGTTGAGCTCGACTTTGATTTAGGAACCATCTTGATCTCCAATACGCAGCTCGATCTGCTTGGCGACAGCACTGGCTCCATGCCCTTATCAATCGTGCTTGAGTTCGTGACCTTCCGAACTTATAACCCGGGCTCTTTGTTCATTGGGGGATTCTCGCTTCCTATTCCGCTTGGTTCTGGCTCACTGACAACGCTGATGTTTGAGCAATCAGAACTACCCGGCCCCGGCTTGCTCACCGAAACGGCGCCAGGTCAATACGATTTTGGGTTGCTGATTCCGGGCCAACTCACACTGGGAGCCTCGTTACTTGACCAAGAGATTGTGACACCAGGGTTACCCATGCCGCTGCTGCTGCTGGGATCAATCGAGGTATCGCAAGAAAGCGTCACCATGACACTGTCAATTGCTGAATCATTTGAAGACACCCTGGACCTCAGTGAGACGCTGCCACCAATTGAGAATATTCCATTCCCATTGCCCACCATTCTTCCTCCTGGGGGTGTGGCGAATCTCTTGGTGTCCGCCCAACCAATGAGCCTTGATACTGGAATCGCCATCGCTGGAAATCTGGTCATCTCTGGCGAAATGGACACCCCAAACGACTGCCCCGAGGACATCAACGGCGACGGTTCTATCGATCTGACTGACTTCTCTGAGTTTCTTGTCCAGTTTGGATCGGTCGGCGCGAATCCCGCAGATATCAACGGTGACCTTGTGGTTGATGTGGCAGACTTCAGTCTTTTCATTGTGGCCTACGGCAACTCTTGTGAGGACAATCGAAGCCAAAGCAATACCACGCCGCAGCGCCGTGAGAGTGGCCGCCGTTTCCAACACGCTCCAAGCAGACCGTGAGCGAGGCGGCGTTTGGTAAAAACGGGAGCCTCAAGAAGAGGCCCTTGGGATAAAGAAAGAAAACGCCTCTGCCACCAAGACCGCCACCGGACGCTGGTCGTCTTTTTCTATGAAAATAACGTGCCGTCATCGAACGATGACGGGCCTTGGTGCGTACCAGGTGCGGTCTGACGCAAAGGCCTATGACTTCGCAAATCTGCTCCAGGAACCCAGATCACTTTTAAGGCTAAAAGAATGTTGATTTCTCGATACCAAAGGACAGGTTCCGCACGAGTCATGATGCTCTGTGCGGCGGCTGGAGTCCTTTTACTGACCGCAAACGTAACTGCAGATCAGCGCTGCACCGCTGACCTTGATCAATCGGGCATGGTCGACCTTGCTGACTTTTCATTGTTTTTGATTAACTTTGGCCAGACCGGGATGAACGTTGCAGACATGAACGGCGATCGACTGGTCAATGTTGAAGACTTCAGTCAATTACTGGTGAGCTGGGGCCCCTGTGACAATCAAGAAGCTGAAAGAATTTTTGAACAAGACTTCGAGCACCATCAACCAGGCCTGTATACCGAAGCCATGCTCGATGCAGATTGGCAGATGCCAACTTGGTCACAGGGCGTCGAGCAGGGCAGAGTGAGCATCATCTCCACTGATGATGAGACCAACCAGGCACTGGCTGTCCAATACCCCCAAGGACAATTCGGCACCTCCGAGACTGGGGCACAATGGAAGCTGCTTTTTGATCAGTCCTATGAATCAGTGAGGCTGACCTATCGCATGCAATTCCACGCTCCCTTTGATTTCGTGAAAGGTGGCAAG
>CALCOW010000295.1 GCA_937899935.1 uncultured Phycisphaerae bacterium | reverse complement strand
CAATCTTGGCTGAGCCAAGCGCCAAAGAATTAATCCTGAGGCAGTGAGAACTGTCACTTGCGCAAGAGGAAGAGCAATCGCTCCCAGGGCAGCCACCCGGGACATGGTGCTGAAGGTCGGCCCGACTGGAGAAACGAGTGTCAAGATCTATTCCAAGAAGGGCCTCAGGAAGCCGGCTCCAGGTCTGGTCTACATGCATGGTGGGGGTTTCGTCATGGGTAGCGCCATCACTCATGCTCGACTCATGTGTGATTTGGCGGCCTGTTCTGGCATGGTGATCGTCTTTGTTGAATACACCAATGCTCCCGAAGGCAAGTATCCCACTGCCCATCATCAATGCTATGCAGTTCTCGAATATGTTGATGCTCATCCCAGTGAGTTTGGAATCGAAGCGAACAATGTCAGTATTGCAGGTGATAGTGTCGGTGGCGCCATGGCAGCAACATGCTCACTGAGGGCCAAAGAGCACAATGGGCCTGCAATCAAGGCGCAGCTTCTGTTCTACCCTGCAGTCAATCTTGATGCGGATGCTATTGACTACGGCAAGCTCAAGGATGGACCTTGGTTGAGTAAGGCAAACTTGAAGTGGGCTTGGTCAGCATACTTCACGAGCAAAGATGATCTAAAGTCACCGTATATCTCACCTGTTTACGCAACTGTAGAGCAACTTGTTGGCCAGCCTCGCACGATGGTTATTACGGATGACTGTGGCCCACTTCATGCGTCCGGAGAAACGTATGCCAAAAATCTGATTTCAGCGGGTGTTGAAGTGACTGCGACAAGGTACTTTGGTATTACTCATGATTTCATGATGCTAAATGCTCTTAAAGACACACCGGCGGCGAAGGCCGCCCTTGCAGAAGCATGTAACTTCTTGCGGTCCGTGAACTGATTCAAGAGTGAACAAAGGGTAGCTGTGTTTTGTTCTCGTGGCTTCATTCTTAACGGATAGCAGATCTAGTGAGAGATAATGCAAACAAAAAGTAAGTACTTCTACAACGCTAGACTTGTCAAGGAAGTAGAGAGTGGACCAGGTGGTGTGATCCGGGTCCTGACAGGTGATGAACTGTCAGGCTTGGATGATGCCTCATTAGTAGAAATGGATCTTAAAGCGAAGGGAGTTCTCAAGCCTCTTTGGCATCCAAATGCAGAAAAGATTGGTTATTGCACGCAGGGAGAACTTATGGTCTCCATTCATGGTCCCGACGGCAGTGAGCAATTTTCAGTAAAACCTGGTGAGATTTTTTACATTCCTCAGGGATTGATTCACCATATCCATAACGCATCAGAGAGCGAGAGTGTCGTTCGGTTTGCTCTGAACAATGCGAAACCTGAAACAATGATGTTATCTTCCGCAGTTGATGCAACTTCTGATGCGGCGCTGCATTCGACCTTTGGGGTATCCTCGGATATTGCACAGTCCCTAAAGAAAACTAAAAACCATGAACTCATCGGTACATGTGAGAATCTCATTCTCGGCAATCATGTCTCTGCACATCGTTATAAATTCGATATTGAGAATAGTGTGAAGGCAATTTCGGCAGCTGGTGGCTACCTTCAGGTGGGCCTCAAAGTGAATCTCACGGCACTTAATGGTGTTGGTATTCTTGGCTTTGGACTCAATCCCGGTGGGGCGGTAGAACCTCATTGGCATCCGAATTCTGGCGAGATTGTTTACATTACAAAAGGTCGCATTCGAGGCATGGTGTTATCACCGGATAGGCATTTGGAGACACAAGAAGTTGGTGCTGGAGAAGGATTTTTCGCGCCAGCTGGTCATTTTCACAGTATCGAAAATATTGGTGATGGATCAGTCGAAGGAATTGCTTTCTTTAATAATGCAGAGTCATCCTATGTCGGACTCGGTGAGGCTTTGGGTGCTTTTTCAGACGAAGTTCTTGCGTCTACCTTTGGACTCAAAGCAGCTGATCTTAAGAAAGTTAATAAGCCTGGTGGTCCGTTAGTCGTTGTGCCGACTTAGTCAATGCAGTTTCAGGAATCTGCAGATGTCTGAGCGATGAGGTTAGACGAGGTTGAGTTGTTGCCTTCAATTCAATGTATGTTGTAGTAGCCGAACATGGGCTATTCTTCGCATCGTCTGTTTGTTGATTCTCTGTCGATCGTCAGTGGTTAATGGGCAGTTGACAGAAGGCGATGTGGTGCTCGGGCATCGTGGCCTGCATGGATATATTGGATCTCACGCAGGAACAACGCCAAAGGCCTATCGATACGGTGCTGGTTTTTATGCATCAGTATGGTCTCTCATTGAACAGCCTATTGCCGGCTTCCAAATTGGCTTGCCGTCAACCTGGATCACACCAGATAACGCCGACAACACAACCGAGCCACTTTGTCCCGTCGGTACGATCGCTCGTGACCATTGGCCCGAACGTGGCCCGACGTATGGAAGTGTATTTCAGACCATGGAAGGCGGGCTCGGTTACTGGGCGGGCAATCGTTTCCACTATGGACCACCTAAGTTTTCGATGAATGCCACTCCGAACTGTTACAGCACAGAAGTTGCTTCACCGGGTTGGCCCTTTTTTCACAGTAGTCGTCCATTGGCAGATGACATGCTTGGTATTGCGCAGCTTAGTAATCGTCTGCTCATTCCACCTGATGGACTTACCTTTAAAGGTAACCCAAAGGGTGAGCAGCTCGGTTATGCGTATATGGCGCTTCCACTAACGGATGCACGAGAAGATCCGCAGCCGACCGGGCCTCAAAACTGGACGCTCTTTCTTGACGCGGCAAACTTTAAGGGGCCATTGGCTTATTACCTGCCTGAATGCTGGAGTCGTATCTCACGTGACTATGCATTCGATCACGGGCGTTGTCTCGATAGTCGTCCGGCATCAGGAGGAATCGCTGGTTCGATGGAAATTAATACTGTTCCAGAATTTCTTGCTGAAGATAATAAGGGTGTCTTGTACGCCAAAATTCCTCAACTTCAGTTTCCCGTTGATGACCAGGGGCGAACAGTGCTAGTTCGCGATGTCACCATGTACTCCAAAGCGGCACTGTATAACGATGTACTTCAATGGCGGCGGGGAGGCCCGACTCCGTCGGGGGTCTTTAAACCGGAGGGTGCTGTACGTGCTCCTATCGAGACAAGATCAGTCACATACAGACAGAATCAAAAACAGATTGAGGGTATTAATCAGCTTGCTACACCTACCGTATTTGCGGGGGATGTCTTTGGTCTGCAGTGGAGTTCTGATGCGGTGATCGAAAACGGACTTGCCAAGTTTCCGGCATATTTCCAAGATCAAGGAGAGATTCGGCAAGCAGTGCCGATAGCAGAAGTCCCAGAGGAAACAAATCTGACCGCTCAGAGATTTCCAAAACCCAAATCAGATCCAGCGCCTTATTCAGCGGAGCCCTTGCAAGGTTCATGGGCAGTGCCCGGACCGCAAGCTGGTCCTTTTGAAGTC
>CALCOW010000294.1 GCA_937899935.1 uncultured Phycisphaerae bacterium | reverse complement strand
CAACTGGTTAGAGGTGCAGAAACTGACCGCCTCCGATGGGGCGCAAAATGACTACTTCGGCTCTAGCGTTTCGATCTCAGGTGAGTACGCCGTGATCGGTGCGTACGGTGACGACGACAACGGGAGTAATTCCGGCAGTGCTTATATCTTTGAGCGCGATGGCGCTGGCAACTGGTCGGAAGTACAGAAGCTGACCGCCTCTGATGGCGCCTACGGTGATCACTTCGGCGTTAGCGTTTCAATCTCAGGTAACGATGCAGTGATCGGTGCGTTTGGCGATGACGACAACGGTTCTGTTTCTGGTAGTGCCTATGTCTTTGAGCGCGATGGCGCTGGCAACTGGTTAGAGGTGCAGAAACTGACCGCCTCCGATGGGGCGCAAAATGACTACTTCGGCTCTAGCGTTTCGATCTCAGGTGAGTACGCCGTGATCGGTGCGTACGGTGACGACGACAACGGGAGTAATTCCGGCAGTGCTTATATCTTTGAGCGCGATGGCGCTGGCAACTGGTCGGAAGTACAGAAGCTGACCGCCTCTGATGGTGCGGAAGGTGACCAGTTCGGTGAGAGCGTTTCGATCTCAGGTGACTATGCCGTGATCGGAGCGTTTCTCGATGGTGATAACGGCACCGGCTCTGGCAGTGCGTATGTCTATGAGCGAGATGGCCTGGGTAACTGGATTGAAATCCAGAAGCTGACCGCCTCTGATAGCGATGCAGGGGACTATTTTGGCGGTAGCGTTGCAATCTCAGGTGGTTATGCCGTGATCGGCGCTGAACGTGATGACGACAACGGCCCTTATTCCGGCAGCGCGTACATCTTCGAGCGTGATGGAGCTGGCAACTGGTTAGAGGTGCAGAAACTGACCGCCTCTGATGGCGATGCGTTTGACTATTTTGGCCGTAGCGTTTCGATCTTCGGTGAAGATGCCATGATTGGCGCAGATCGGGACGACGACAACGGTGAGGATTCCGGCAGCGCGTACATCTTTGAGCGCCAAGAAGTTGAGTCCTGCCCTGGTGATGCCACAGGCGATCTGGTTGTGAACCTGGCAGATTTTTCACAGCTGCTGGTTGATTTCGGTAGCACTGATGGCAGCGCTGCAGACTTCAACGGTGATAACGTCGTTGATATACAAGACTTTTCAATACTGCTGGTTAACTTCGGCAACAACTGCACGGCGCCGCTGCGTGCAGCGCCCGCTGGCGGTTCAAAGAAGTCGCGTCGGTAGTGTGGCAAGCGCGTCTATGGATTATTAGGAGCCAAGTAAGGACTACGGTCAATAGGATTGAGTCCACGCAATGCCACATACTGAATCTGACAACAGCGAGCAAGAGCAGTCACAGTAATCAGTTTGAGAACAAGTCCAGGACATTACGCCATCCTGCACCCTGATCAGTCGGCCGAAAAAAGTCGGTGTAACCACAGTTCTTACAACTGACGTACTCGAACTTATGGTTCTGCAAGTTGAAATATCGTGAGGCACCGTCGCCGGTTGTTCGAATAGCCCCTGTGTCTGCCTCTTGCTCACCACATTTATCGCATGACCACTGTTGTTTAGCTGACATATCAACCACCTCTTCTTTGTTCATTCGGAATCACAGTCTGACAAAAACCTGCTTGAGACTCATAGGCCCTTGCAATTCCAAAACCATACGGTCGCCTGCAATGGAATCAATGATGTAATCATGGGTGACGGTGGTCTGAAGACTCGGGTCATTGATGCCCAGATTGTCATAGAGCTCGGCCACGTTGAAAGTGACTGAAAGCATGCTGTCAGACAACAGCCAGGTGCCTACCATTTGCTCTTGCAGAGTTCCTAAAATCACGGTGCCATCAGACTTGAAATCCATCGAAGTTTCTTCCATAGAAGAGGGGATGGCAAGACCGTTTAATTCCTGCAGGATCCATGTCCCGTAGAGATTCGTTGAGTCACTGCCTCGGCTACAAGCGACAAGTAGTATCGCAATAACCAAAGTTGATGCGGTGTAGTTCAAGATTCGTTTCATTGGTAATCTCCTTAGGTGAAGGATGGCAATACCTGACGTGGTTGCAGCGCGAAAACGTGTGGGACCGATCTGCTTGTCAACTCAACAGCTTGATGATCAATGACAGGCAGTCGCGCAAGAAAGGGCAAAAGACGGAAAGATAAAGTGTTATCATCGCAACGAGGTTGAAGGGTGCGGATGCGTAAAAGAGTTTATAGACCCAGTTGTCATTAGGTATCTCTGAAGTCCATTTGATGAAGGCACCTATGTAGGCGTGTAGATAGCATGACATCAACATGACGCCGGGCATTGCTGCCATAAATCCGATGAAACCAAGATTTAGCCATAATTTGTCATACGGTTTCCATTGGAGCTCGGCGATACTAAAAAGTATTGAGCCGCCAACAAACAATGCGGCAATGGACCATTGCACATATTTCCACCATGGTGGGTTGTGACGCCTGTCTTTGCCAACAAACGCGATGGTGGTACCTTTATCGCTGGGTGTGGTATCGACGGCGGTTGGGAGCGCGACTTCGCTACTCATGGGAGTCTCCTTGGCTACAGCATGAAATATGCCACAGCTGAGACGATCCTGCGCCGTCATATTCGAAAATGATCAGTCAATAAACACTCGTTTACCAGTCACAGACGTGGTGGTTGTTCTCTGGCCAAATCGAGCCATTTGTTTTATCAAGCGGACGGAGAGGGCTCGCTGTTGAGTGATCAGGGGTTTGCAGAAAGAGAGGAAGCTTATCGGCGCAGCGCGAATGTTGATTTGTCATATAATGGGAGTGTTGTGGTACTGGAAGTGATGCCACAAAATGCACAAGAGTTCACCAAATGACACATACGAAGCCTGGCAACGACCAATCAGCCATCCGGGGCTGGCTGCTGTTTCTCAGTTACCTGGGGTTCATATGGTCTGTGCTGGCGATGGCAATCGGGGCATACTGGTTTGTCTTTTTATTCGCGATGTCCGTGCTGTCGGGAGAGGGCTATTTACCGCCTGGCCCTATTGCCGACTCTGAAATCTTCATAGCGGTCTTGTTCCCCCTCCCACCAGTGGTTGCGGGAATGATTCGTTGCGTTGTTTATTCTTATGCAAGAAAGACCAAGTATTACCAAACGGCTCTTGAGTTTTCCTTGCGACAATTGGGTGAGCCTCTTTCGGACCCCTTGTTTAGGTGTGCTCTGATCAGTATTCCGATCATTGCCGTTT
>CALCOW010000293.1 GCA_937899935.1 uncultured Phycisphaerae bacterium | reverse complement strand
CATGCATCAACTGGCTGACCTCTTGGATCGATCTTTGGAACTCAGGCGTGAACTGCTTGGCGCCACTTTTTACCCAATGATCGTCGCTCTGCTTATTCTTGTCAGCATTATTGTATTGGTAACCGTACGGATGCCACGCGTCATTGGGCCGCTTGCGGGCGACATCGTGTCACTGCCTTGGCCGACGAAAGTAGTCCTCGGCGCTGCTGAATTTACCGAAAGCTACTGGTTTTTGTGCATCATCTTTGTCGGACTGGCCATTTTTGCTTGGATCAGTTGGGTGCGTGTTCCAGAAAACAGACTGCGCCTCGACACTTTTAAATTGCGTATCCCCCTTCTCGGAAAACTTATTCGTGATGTGGCGGTAGCTCGTTTCACTCGTACGCTTGGCACCTTGTCAGCTGCTGGCCTCCCTATTCTTGAGGGCATGCGCATCACCCGCGACACTCTAGGCAATGCGGCTCTCATGAATGCCATTGATGAAGTCCGTGAAGAGGTGACCGCTGGCAAGCCACTGGCCGCCCCCTTAGAACGCTGTGGACTTTTCCCACCAATGCTGATCCAGGTGATCAATCTCGGTGAACGGACAGGCCAACTAGAAGACATGCTTCTGCACTCAGCCAATGCATTTGACCGTCAGGTAAATGCCTCCTTAAAGATATTTGCAAAGGCCCTCCCACCACTGCTCTTGATGGTCATGGCCATCATCGCGGGCTTTGTTTTGGCCGCTATTCTATTACCTCTTATTGAACTGCAATCACTCATCGACTAGCAACGTTCTTCTTATACGGGAAGATTGAAATGCTTGGAGAAATTACGATGCAACATCGTTTACCAAATCGCTCTCGACAACTTGTCCATCGCCAAATACGCCGCGGCTTCACGCTGCTGGAGATCGTCATTGTTGTCATGATTATTGCCCTTCTTGCAACACTTATTGTGCCAAATGTGATGGGACGGTTTTTCTCTTCCCAGCGCAAGATTGCGGAAGCTCAAGTTGAGAAGGTTAAGACCCAAGTCAGCCTGTATATTCTCGATCAGCAATTGGGTGGGCTGCCTGATGACTTCGAATTGACTGATCTCGTCCCTTCGTATCTCGGCGAAGACGACCTCGTAGATCCGTGGCAGAATCCCTTCGAAGTAATCAATGATGGAACCACGTTCTATGTTGTTTCCTACGGTGACGGTGGCGAACCCGGCGGAGAAGAGAATCAAGCAGACATAGAGTCCAGCCACTAGTTGATACGTTCATGTTAGATGTAGCTCGAACATTTTCTGGCCATGACCGGGGCAATCGACGCGGCTTTACGCTGCTCGAGATTCTTATTGCCTCGTTGCTCGTAGCGCTTTTAGCATCTCTCACGATCACTCGGGTTCTCGGTACAAGCACACGCGTCTTCGACCACACTGTGGAAGGGGTCTCCGATCTGTTGATCGTCTTTGCTCAGCGCAATCAGTTTTCTCGCAATCCAATTGCCCTTCGCTGGGATGCCGGTGGTGAACAAGGAATACTGAGAATTGTCTCACTTGATCGAAATGAAGATCTTGATGATGTGCTTCCCGTCTGGAAAATCGAACCAAATTTGCCTTATGTTGTTTTTCCTGAAACACAGGTCGCCAGATTGGTCTCTGTGACGGCTGATGGAGAAGTCGCAGACATTGCTGAATATCCCCTCCCAATAGGGGCGAATATGCCGCGGCCATCGATCGAAATTCGTTTAGAGGATCCCAACGGACAAATTCACACCGTCTCACTGGCCGCACACGAGCTTGCTCCAACAATCGCTGAAGGTGGTAGCGCCGGCATGTCGACGCGCCTCCCTGTTGACCTCAATGAGACCGGTCAAAGGTGGGAGGAATGGTGATCCAAAAACGATCTCATCCTCATCGTCGCGGCGTGGCACTTCTCGAGGTGGTTCTCGGCGGCATTCTTTTGGCCTTGGGACTTGGCGTTGTCATGACCATTGGCTCTCGGTCGTTGATCGCACAATCCAGCGGCGAGCAAAAATTGGTTGCCGCTTGGCTCGCTGATGAACTCCTGGCAATGGTGGTGGTGCAAGGCCCCGACAAGTACCGGCTGGCCACCAGTGGTGAATTCGATGCCCCATTTGAGCGCTTTTCATATGAACTGGATATCGAGTACCGCAGTGACCAGGAACCGTATGACGTCACTGCAATTGTCACTTGGAAAACTGGAAAAGATGAGCGTTTTATTGAAGTGACAACCAGTATTGCTCGCCGCATCGGAGAGGAAGAAGAAGAAACACCCAGAGCACCACTCCTGCCCGTTGATCGTGATATGAGGTATTTCGAACTCGATGCCTAAGAAAAGTACCATCTACAAGATGCCCTCAAGGCAACGAACCGTTGTTCGTGGTGGCTTTACTTTAGTAGAGCTTGTTATTGCCAGTCTCATTGCTGCCATGCTGCTTGGCACGATTGGCTCAAGCCTTGGTGCCCTTGCAAATGCCAAGACCGTTGTTCGACTCCGAGCCACGGCTTATTCCAGAGCAGACGCGGCGCTGGAGAACATGCGACGGGATGTAATCTCCGTTCTCCGACGTGACGATCTATTTTATACCCAACTACTTCTGATCAATGACTTTGAACGAACGCCTGTTGGTGAAATGGATCGAGATGAACTTCTTCTTTTCAATATGCGACTGCGTGAGCTTCGGCAAAGTGACTATTCTGGCGAAGGCGCCGAGTATGAAACACAGTATCGCATCGAGGAAGATGACGAGGGCTCTGTACTCTGGCAAAGACGCGACCCTGTTCCTGATACAAACCCATATGGCGGTGGCGTTCTGACACCTTTGGTCGCCGGCGTTATTGGTGTTAACCTCGAAGCCTATGACGGTGAAGATTGGATTGAATACTGGGACAGCGACGAAGACGGTATCCCACATGCCATCCGCATTACAGTAACGGCCACTGGTGAAGATGAAATCAGTGAACGACAAGATAGTCCGATCGCAACTCTACGGACCATTATCCCGATTGATCGAGTGATACCACCAGCTGATCTCTTCGAACCTGATGAAGAAGTGACTGAAGAAGACGAACTCCTCGAGGACATGCAGGACCAGATCGATCAGGCTGCTCGAGAGCAAGGTGAAAACCCGGATGGTGCCAGTGGCGAAGCCGGTGGCTCTGGCGGACCAAGTCTCGATGGAGGCGGTCCTGATGGCAGCGGCGGTCCTGATGGCAG
>CALCOW010000292.1 GCA_937899935.1 uncultured Phycisphaerae bacterium | reverse complement strand
ACCCAGTTCAGGTGCTGGCCATCCTGGGCGAATATCCTGACACTTGACCCACCAACCCTTATGATCCCAATCCAACTCGCCACACTCACATAGACTATTGACAGCCTTGCCTTGGTTGTCGTATCCCAACCAACCAACAAGAACCCATCCATTAATTCGTTCATTGGCACAGAGCACCTTGCCAGCGGTGCCCGCTTCAAGACCACGTGCGTCCGCTGGATGATCAACCAGTAATGTGACAGGCTGACCCAGTTGGTAACGACCCTCACAAAAACAATCGGGATCATCTTGCTGCGCATGAGCAGTCGAAGCAACGTAGGAGGCGCATAGAAAACAACCCAGCCCCAGAATCAAGTATGAACATCTCATCGCGCTGTTCCTCTTTCTTACTATGGCGCCCACGCCCCTCGCGTTAAGAACGCCGCCACAGAACCACGCGAACGAATCGGGGGTACAGGGGCAGAAAAGCTATGAATTGTTAATTTGGTTAAACCTGCTTGGCCAAAAGTGCCTTTCGTCGGCCCAGATGACTATTCCTCAGACGCGGTTGGCGCCGCAAAGCGAGCAAAAAATGCCAGGATTCTATCCAGGCGATCCAGCCGCTGATGTGGGTTGCCACGTCGAGAAAGATCATGATCAGCTTCGGGATAAAGCACATATTCAACTGGACGACCTAAGACCTTTAATGTGCGATAGAGCATCAGCGACTGAGAGACACCGGTGCGCATGTCATTGACACCATGCATAATCAAGAGTGGTGTGTAGATCTGATCTGCAATAGGTACAACTGAATTAGCTTCAATCTTCTGCACATACCGATCATCGTGAGGCTCTCCACCGAAGGCATAACCAAGTAACTTCCAGGCATTCCCTTCACCGAAAAATGTCTTCAGGTCATACACCCCTCGTTGCGCAACAGCAGCCTTAAACCGCTGGGTATGGGCGACGATCCATGCCGTCAAATAGCCGCCATAACTACCTCCGGTCACGACCTGCCGATCTGCGTCTAGCCAGGAATTATCAGCAAGCGCTGAATCTAAACTAGCAAGAACGTCCCGAGATGGACCATCGCCCCAGTCTTGATAGTTTCCTCGCTGAAACGACTCACCATAGCCGCCACTCCCACGCGGATTAGCATACACCACTGCATAGCCATAGCTGCAAAGCAGCTGGAACTCGAACCACATTGTTCGTTCACCGGGTCCCCACATCGCCGATGGACCACCGTGAATCTCAAGCACAACCGGAACTTTGAACGTCTGATTTTCAGATTGATTCTGTTGTGTGGGCGGCATCAACCAATAGTCAATGACCCTATCTTCTACGTTGATTTGATATTGACTGGGCTGTGACACAGCACGCGTGTTAATCCATGCATTTGGATTAAAGATCTGTTTATCTTCCTCACCTCTACGTATCCGCAGGGTGGAAGGGTTCTCCCAAGTGGTAAGGGTGTAGATGATGACACCCCCACCAGAGGCAAAACTATGAACCCCTCTAGGTAAACCATCAGCAGTACCGATTAGTTCAGCGGGCTTGATGAGACCAAAGCTCGCCAGAAGAAGCGGATAGCCGCCTTTTGAGGCGCAGTTAAAGATCAGTGCTTCACGTCCGTCAAGCCATTGGAACCTTTGCACAGAGCGATCAAGTGTCGATGCATCCGTCAGCCAGTAGTAGTTACTAACAACGTCTTTCTTAAGAGATGCAAGACCAATTTGCCACTGACGAAATGCCGGCGCATCCGTTTGCTGACCCGTATACGCTAAGACATTTCCATCTGGGCTGAACTGTGGCTGACGGAGGCGCCAACCCTTAAGCGATAGCAGCTCTTTGGTTGATTTTGTCTCAATATCAACCTGCCAGAGCGCATCGTCTTCTTCCTCATCTGGATGTTGCTCAGTCGTCCGAGAACGAACATACACCACACGAAGTCCATCAGGAGAAAAGACGGCATCACGACAGCTCGCGGCATCATCGGTGAGCTGAGACATTTGGTCACGATCGCTGATATCGATCAGATAAAGTTGCTGGAGCGCGAGAGGTTCTGCATAGCCGACTTCCGACAACACATTGAGCCTGTTGAAGACAATTGGATTGCCGCTACTCGCATTCTCGTCGAGCCACTTGTGAATCTGTTCAATAGAGCCATCAGGATCGGCGCTTACTTGCGATGAAACTTGTGGTGCACCAGGACGTTGATTCGGCCATGGCGGCGGTGCCGTCAATTCCGTGACTGGCACTGCTGACCGCACAAGAAGTCGCAAGCCATCAGGCGACCATTTTGGCTGGCTTACCCCACCTTTCATTGCTGTAATCTGGCGAGCTTCACCGCCAGTTAAAGGTAACACCCATACTTGTGGCTCGCCGTTTTCATCATTGCGAACAAACGCAATCTGGTCGGCCTTTGGATTGAGTTGGGGTGAAGAATCTCGTCGTTCTCCAAAGGTGAGTTGGGTTGGCTGGTCATTTTGCGTCGTCAGATCAATCGCAAAAAGATGCGACTGGTTCGCCCATTCATGGACTGCTTGCGAGCCATTCTCCTGAGATTCAATCTGCGCCATCGAATGCAAGACAAAGATCGCCAAACGACCATCCCATGAAACATCGATATCAGAAATCGTGCGCAGCTTGGTTAAGTCAGTGACAACAACTGGTGTTTGATCAGCGCCTGCGATGCCACAAGACACCACAAGAGCGAAAGCTGTGAACACAGCCTGTAATGAAGCTCTCATCGAATGCCTCCCATTACCGCCACCACGAAACACTTGGGATGGGGCTATTGAGACAAACCTGTCGACGAATCATGTTGGCGAAGAAACCAACTCGTCGAGTGCCTCAGCATATTTATCTTTGCTATTCATACCAACAAGTGTCTTTTTCAGTTCACCATCACTGAAGATCATGACTGTTGGTATTGCTGTGATACCAAACTTGACGGCTACCTGACGACTCTCATCGGTATTAAGTTTTCCGACCTTTGCACGGCCTTGGTAATCACCGGCAAGCTCGTCAATGGTGGGCCCAAGCATCTTGCATGGTTGACACCACTCGGCCCAAAAGTCCACAAGAACTGGGACATCACTGTTGAGCACTTCTGCATCAAAGTTGTCATCGGTGAAAGCAAGTGTATTTTCGCTGGCCATCTTTCGTGGACTCCTGCCTGAAAACTGTAATTGAAACGACTAATAGTAGCAGGGGCGGTCTGTTTGGGCGCGTAGGCCCGAGCCCAGAAAAGCAATAGGTTTTTAAATCGGCAATGTTCTACGATCCGGGGGCATCGACGGCTGCTGCGATCCTTAACGCCTGATGATGAGCCAGCACATCATGGACCCGAAAGAGGCGAACCCCAGCCAGATAGTGCAGCAAGCTTATGGCCAGTGAGGCGACGTCCCGGCCTCCTGGATCAGATTCTCCGATGATCGCTCCAAGAAAGCTCTTGCGGCTGGCTCCTGAAAGCAATGGATAACCCAGGCCCAAAAGTCGATCCGTCGCCTGAACTAATTTCAGGTTCTGCTGAACGTCCTTTCCAAAGCCCAGTCCAGGATCAAGCACGATGGCGCTACGATTGATGCCAGCTGCTTCGGCTGCTTGAGCTCGTGAAAATAAGTGATCACGGACAGTCTCTACCACACCAGTTTCATATTTCGGTGGTGTGGGGTGTTGATGTGCATAGTGATCTTGGGCTGCATGCGTCAGGCGATGCATGAGGATCACTCCACACTTCGCCTTTGCGGCCAGTGGCAACATCGCCGTATCTTCGGTGCCTCCAGAAATATCATTGATGATGGACGCACCGGCATCCAGGGATGCCTGCGCAACCTCACTGCTGGTCGTATCGATAGAGATCAGAGCCTCTGTCTGTGCCGACAAGCTCTGAATGACGGGGATCACTCTTTTGATCTGGTCACGCGGAGACACTATTTCTGCGCCAGGCCGTGATGACTCACCACCAATGTCGAGAATCGCCGCACCTTGTTCGACCATTGACAGACTATGATCAACTGCTGCTGCAGGATCCAGCCAGCGACCACCATCTGAAAAACTATCTGGGGTCACGTTAACGATGCCCATCAGGCGAGGTTGATCAAGAGCAATCGCCGTTTGGGGACGAACCGTCCATGGTTGATTGACATGAGTATGGGAGATTTGCCCGGGCATGTATGGGGCACCATCACTGTTCCATCACTGGCCGATGAAACTGCTTACTCAGCGGCCGCAGTAGCATTAATGCGTTGGTCCTTTATCTCAACAGTGCTGACGCCATCAGCGAACATCTGATAGACCAGCTGGACATCCTCTGGATACATACGAACGCAGCCCATCGAGGCATTGCGACCAATCGACTCTGGCTCGATGGTCCCATGGATGCCATAACCGGCCATATCTCTGTTGGCCTCATCGATACCTTGAAGACCCATCCAATACTCACCAATTGGATTCAACTCGTCATCGGCCGTGTAACGTGTGCCATCACGGGGATTAATCCACTCTGGGTTGACCAGCTTCGAATTTGGCCGAACGCGGAAGTGGCCCATGGGCGTGGCGTTGAACTCACCGAGCCCCACCGGCAAACTGCAGACATACACCTGCTCATTGCCGTCTCCCAAATAGATATCCATCGTGAATGTTGATCGCTCAACCACACCGTGAAATGGCCCTGTGATGATCTTAAGCGTCTGATCAATTCGGATGCGATTCGGCGCAGAAATGCCATTGATACGCTGGATGAAACGCCAGTCAGTCTGAACCGCCAACTTCTTACGAATGCGCGAAAGTGAATCGTTTGGCTGCACCTTATAGGTTAAGCTGAAAGGATCCTCGGGATGAATTTCTCGGCTGAACACAAGCCTTGCATTGATATCACTCAACAGCTCTCTAATTTCGTTCGCTGTTGACTGTTTAATCTCACCCGAACGAAGCGCTTGGCTGAGCAGGCGACGTGCCTCAACAATCTTGCCTGCCTGTAATGCAGCAAGACCTTCTTTCATCTGCTCCGGCACTGCATCGGCTGTCATCAGCGGAAGCGTTCCGGCGACCAAAATGGGTGGGGTAATCACATTTGGTGCGGGGCTCGACATGGCCACTGTCGTGACTGGTGTCTGAGATGCTCCCGCCGTTGGTGTTACTTCATCTTGTGGCGAGCGAGTGGTTAACCCGACTGGTGGAGCGATGGTCAATTGAGTCGCCGGGGTTGAAGTCTTGACTGGCTGACCGACTACACTTGGCTCAGAGACAACGCCCCCACCGGGCTCCGGGATCGCCGTTCGCGGCGGCTGACTGACAGATAAAACAGGCTGCGGTGTTGGCTGCTCAATCAACTGTGCAGAAGCTGTCGCTGGCTGAGGTGGGGACGCTCCTTGTGGAGCACTCGTGGCGAGATTTTGTGTGGTGGTCGCATCTTCGGATCCCACAACAATCCACACCACAATGCCTGCCACAACAAGAACCACCAAGAGCATGAGCCATCGGCGGCTACCGAAACGGCCGTTCTTGCGGCGGTATGAGTGTTTACTGCGTCGATTTGGTCCAGATTGCTGGCTAGGAAGCGCCATTGCCAACTCCTTTCGGCATGATTGAGATCTCCACCCGGACCTCGCGGGTTGGTTCGCTCTGCTACGTGCCAAGAGGATTTGGGCTCAGGGAACCCAGGCCAGCACGATACAGGCATCACCGTAGAGTGAATTGTGCCACAAGCTGGATCGACTTGCCACTAACCGGTCCTCGGTAGTGCAAAAGCTCGATCAGCGAGGTGTCAAACGTCCAGGCCGGCTAAGACGTCGATCGGTCACCACAAGGTCGACTGAGACATCATGCGGATCGACAGGAACGACCGCTGCGATCTGCTGATCGAAAACCAGTCCAACCGTTGTCGTGCGACCACGCAGCGTAGAGAGAAACCGGTCATAAAAACCACCCCCACGGCCCAATCGGCGGCCATGGGTATCAAAAGCAAGACCTGGCACTATGACCAGGTCGATTTCGCGGATCGGGACGGGACGGCCTGTCACTGGCGTCCGAATACCTCGCTCATCTGTATGCATGTCTTCATCGTCGAACGAGTTCACTTCGACTGGCGACATCACGTGGCGATTCCAGTCAACTTTCGGTACACAAACTGACTTGCCTTGCTCAAATGCATTGAGAGCCAGTGGTGTAAGGTCGACCTCACCTGGCATTGGCATATAAAACATAACGGTCAGGGCATGCTCAAACATTTCCAAACCAGCCAATCGTCGACAAGCGGCAAGTGAACCGTCATGTCGCTGCACCTGATCCATCTCCGCCAGATTTTTGCGTATCGACAAGCGAAGCTGATTTTTTTGTTGAACCGGATCGTTCATGCAGTACGGGCAGCAACTTCGAAGAAATGACGGGCCTTATAAACTGGTATCTGGCTCGTACTTGAGGTTGCTGAACCTCCCCTAAAACTTGCCCCAGAATTGACCACCGGAAAAGGCTCCGGAATGCTTTGAACCCAATGAGAGCTAAGGCCTCATTCGACTCACCTTATATACCTTTACCACAAGTATCGGCTGTGTCACCTATACAGTCGAACTTTATACAAACTTCATATTTGTTGACCCCTCACACTGCGTGGATCTGCCAGTAACACTGGCACGACTGGGGTTCGTTCGTTCTGAACGTTTTTCATCGCTGCCCAGATCTTTTCTGCAGATTCGCGCGACTTCGGGGCTCGACTGAGATGGATAACGGCCTGTGAGAGGGTTATTTGACACTCAGGCATGCCGATCCGCTCCGTAGCCAACCAGGCAGAAGTGGCCACCGTCAGGGCACCAGGATCTGACAGTCCGATATCTTCACTGGCAAAAATGACCAGTCGTCTGGCGATGAAAAGTGGGTCCTCACCTGCTTCCAGCATGGATGCCAACCAAGTAATCGCATCATCCTCTTTGGAGGCTCGCATCGATTTAATAAGAGCGCTGATCGCGTTGTAGTGTTCGTCACCAGTGACATCCCATGCCATCGCCTTGCATTGAATTGACTGCTCAGCGCAAGCCAGATCAACTTCAATTGCTGTTTGGGTCAATTCCTGCTCCGTCCACAAGCAAGTTTGACTGAGGACCGCAATCTCGAGGGCCGTCAAAGCACGACGCGCATCTCCGTCACAGAGACGAGCCCAGTGATCGATCGCCTGATCGGATACGTTCAGCTTGAGTGCTCCGAATCCACGTTCGTCTACACACGCACGCTGCAAAAGCACCTTGATGTCTTCTTCTTCCAATGGCTTTAGAGCAAAGACTGTTGAGCGACTCACCAGGGCACTATTGACTGCGAACCCTGGATTTTCTGTGGTTGCTCCGACCAGAATGACCAACCCCTTTTCGACATCCTCGAGCAAGACATCTTGCTGGGACCGGCTGAAGCGATGGATCTCGTCAAGGAATAAGAGAGCAGGTGCCAAGCCCTGCTCGACGCGTTGGCGGCTGCTACTCAATATCTCGCGTAAGTCCTTCACACCGAGCATGGCGGCATTGGCGGTATGGACCTGACCCCCACCCACCATGCCAGCAATAACATGAGCCAATGCGGTTTTGCCGGTACCTGGTGGACCGTGAAAAAGCACGCTGGTGAGACGAGCAGCATCGAGCATCCGCACCAGCAGACAGCCCGGACCGAGGATGTGTTGTTGGCCAACCACTTCGGCAAGGCATTGGGGCTGCATCCGAACCGCTAGAGGGGCTGCTTTGCCCCGGTTTAGCTTGCGTCGCTCGGCCCAAAGATCGCTCGATTGACTCATAAGAGCCATTGTAGAGTGGTCACAGAGGTCGCGAGAAATGGACAGATATCAGGTCCTAGGATCATCTGTGCGGTCTGAGAGGGTCCAGCACGTCTTTTGGGCACTATCAGAGGTAATGTTCACTACCCCACCGAGGGTTCTGGAGAGATACTATTGAGGGTTCCCACTTGAACCTGGCCATTCCTTGGATAGCCTGACCCGTCGCTCGATGAATGACTTTCCCATCTTCAAAGAGCTCAATGCCCGATAGATTCACAAGACACCAAAGATACACCACAAGTCGAGAAGCCCATGTGCGGAATCGTCGCTTACATCGGAAACAAACCAGCATTACCAGTCCTTCTTGAAGGCCTCAAGCGACTTGAGTATCGCGGCTACGACTCTGCAGGCGTCGCCCTGTTGAAAGATGAGCTGATCCTTCTCAAGACCGCTGGTCGCGTTCGTGTTCTTGAGGAAGTGATCACCGCATCGAAGGCACCACTGGATGCAACTCTTGGTATTGCACACACACGATGGGCGACCCATGGTGAGCCAACTGACGAAAATGCTCACCCTCACACCGATGACCAATCCAAGGGACATGGCATCGCGCTCATACACAATGGAATTATTGAAAACTATCGTGCTCTTAAGACCTATCTGGAAGAGCGCGGGCATGTCTTCACCTCTGATACAGATACCGAGGTGCTTACCCACCTGATTGGCGAACTCTACGATGGCGATCTGGAATCGGCCGTCCAGGCCGCCCTCAGAGAAGTCACTGGCGCTTATGCGATTGCCGTGATCGTAAAATCAGAACCTGATGTTTTGGTGGTCGCCCGCAAAGGTTCACCTTTGATGGTTGGCGTTGGCAAGGATGAATATATTGTTGCTTCTGATTCGAGTGCCATTGTGGCCCACACGACTCAGGCATTCACACTCGATGACTACACGGTTGCAAGGCTGACGCGGGATTCATTCCGCACGACCACTGTGGACAATGTGCCAATCACTCCACAAGTACGTGAACTTGAGTTTGACCTCGAACAAATTGAACTCGGCAAATATGAACATTTCATGCAGAAAGAGATTCATGAGCAGGCCCAAGCACTTCGTATGTGTCTAAAGGGCCGCGCCGATTCTAGAGAAGGACAGATTGTTCTCGGTGGACTTGCTGATCTTGCCCGAACACTGGTCAAAGCCCGCCGGATCATCTTCGTCGGTCAGGGAACCGCCTTTCATGCCGCCATGATCGGCGAGTACTTGATGGAAGACCTTGCCAAGATTCCCTCTGAAGTCGAGTTCTCAAGCGAGTTTCGTTATCGCAACCCGATTATCGAAGAGGGCACGGTTGTGATCGCCATCAGTCAATCAGGTGAAACAGCCGACACGCTCGCCGCCATTCAGGAGGCTCACGCACGCGGCGCCACCACACTCGGAATCGTGAATGTTGTTGGGTCTTCTTTGGCTCGTGAAACGGATGCAGGTGTCTATCTGCGCGTTGGACCAGAAATTGGGGTCGCCTCAACCAAGGCCTTTTTGGGACAACTTATGACCGCGACCATGATCGCCGCCTTCATCGGAAGACGCCGATTCTTATCCAATGAGTATGTCTCAAACCTGATGGAAGATCTGGAGGCAATTCCTGACCACATTCAACGCGTGGTTGATCAAAGCGACCATATCCGTTCGGTGACCGAACGCTATATCAGTCGAGAAAACTGGCTGTTCCTGGGACGTGGATACAACTATCCCGTCGCCTTGGAGGGTGCTTTGAAGCTGAAGGAGATTAGCTACATTCATGCAGAAGGTATGCCTGCCGCGGAGATGAAGCACGGACCGATTGCACTGATCGACCACGGAATGCCCGTGGTCTTTGTGGCCCCACGTGACAGTCAATATGACAAAGTCATTTCGAATATTGAAGAAGTACGCTCACGAGGCGGGCACGTCATTGCCGTGGCGACTGAAGGCGATGAGTCTATCCGCGATCACTGTGAAGACGTGTTCTACGTACCTGCAGTGCCCGAACCACTCCAGCCAATGCTGACTTCCGTACCTCTGCAACTCCTTGCTTATCATGCAGCGGTCCTTCGTGGCAAAGATGTCGATAAGCCAAGAAATCTTGCCAAGAGCGTCACGGTTGAATGAACCACGGCCCCACCAGGCCCAGGCCAGCCAAGCCATTAATGGCTGCAACGAACGCTTAAAATAAGAGTTGGAATTGCGTCCGCAGAAGAACCTGCGGCTTGCCACTGCCAGCATCGTCCGAAAGCCAGCCCGTCGGTGCATTGACGTAAGACTGGTTGTTTGCCCAATACGGTGAAACCTCAGCAAACGAAACACCGCAGTCAATCGTCCAACGTACATCTTGTCCATCAATATAGTTGTTGACACCCACCGTCAGAATACTCAAATCATTGGTGGGGAATCGATCGTTGGTATCCGAATCTCGGATGTCGGCGTAACCACCTTCATACCTGGCAAAGACCTCCCACTTGGGAGTGAGGTAGATACCGCCTTGAATGACCCAGCCAATGGTGAAATTCCGTACTGAGGCGCCTCGCACCGGACCTTTTCCCTGCTCCCAGGTAAAGGCTCCAAAGACGCTCGCTCCACCCCAGTCAACACTCACATCGCCGGTGGCCCCATACACCTCATCGACTTCATCGAAAGGAACATTCTCACTGGTCTCACCCTGTTGATAAAAACCTGCCATACCCAGCATCATGCCGAATTCATTCGTGACGGGGCTTGTAAATTGGCGGAATTGATCCCATTGCCCGTTCAGGAGCAGCTCCAAGCGACCCGCCACGTTGTAGTTGGCGTCGGGGATCGTTGCTGGCTGAGGCGCATAGCCCGAAGTCGTATCGAACTCGAGCATCGGCACGCCATTAGCAAACGCAATAGAGAGCTTTGTTGGGCCACTGAGATAGGTCATTTCAATACCTTGTGAATAACCCAGCGCGGTCCGCTGATTCACCAGGGAGGGTGCGGCTGCCAACTGATGAGGAAGAGAGACAAGCTCTTCACGATTAAACGGCAGTTTGAACTGACCAACCCGAACACTCAATTCATCTGCAAGGCGAAGTCGAATCCAGGCACTATCCAGAAACAGACCTGGCGGTGCCTTTTGATTTGCTCGTTCAGCCAGCTCTGTAAAGTTAGTAGAACCCTCTTGAATACGAACGCCAGAATCGAAATTGAATCTTGCTGAGATGTGATACTGAATGTCTTTGCCAAAGACATGTCCCTTGAAGATGAGTCGTGTAAGGGAATTCTCAAATCCATAAAGCTCTGAGTCAGTCACCGTGACTCCCGTAGGCGTCGTCACTGCATCTCGCCAGTTGTACAAAAATCGGGCCTGCATTTGACCGGCGATCTCTAACTTGAATCGCCCATCAGCACTGGCAAGAAAGAAATGGTCTTTCCAACCAGCCATGAGACCATCACCCATTAAGCTCGTACGGGTATCTGAGTCAGCCAGCACGTCTTGGACCAAGCCGCGGATTTCTTCGGCTCGCTGCTCACTTAACCATTGTTCTTCCTGCTCCGTGCGCAGTTGATCGATCTCATCACGCATTGCCTCATTGGAAGAGGCCAATGCATCAATCTTCTCTTGCATACGTTGAAGCTGATCGTGCGTACTGGTGGCATCATCTGCTGTGACCGTGCTGACCATCAGGCCCAAGGCACCGGTGATTAACAGGGAACTCACCCAGGCACTCCCGCAAGTGATGTATTGCTTGGCTTTGCGGCCGAGGCAGCCGTGGGCCTGATAGGCACTGCTCACGCCCCGTCGTCGTCTATTGTTCGCATCCATGCGTCTGTCGGCTCCAGCTCCACGGAGTCTCTTTCAAATCCAGAGCTGTGGCGACCGCGCCAGGCCCTGGTTTACCGGACTAGATGAGTATCGACTCAGTCTGCCTTATTTGGCCACGAAAAAACCGACGCAATGAGTGACGGCTACAAAATGTCCTGGCCAGTCACCGATCCAAAACGCCATCTCAAAACCAAAAAGGCCTCCCCTTGAAAGGGGAGGCCTTGGAGGATTTCACTATCCGCTCTGTCAAACAGAGTGGAAAAGGCGGGTGGTCTTAGAAGTACAACTGCAACTGACTGCGGACAACCCATTCGCCATCCTTATCGCCATCACCATTCTGACGACGCCAGTCAGTGATACCGGCTCCGTAGCCGCCACCATCAAGATTACCGTTGACAGCTTCGAGGCTGTTCAACTCACCAAAGGAGTAACCAACTTCGGTTGACCATTTGATGTTGTTTGTACCACCTAAGTATCCATTGATACCAACCTGAAGGATGTACATATCATCGTAACTGCTGGTGTCATAATCCAAGAACTGGAATCGGGCGTAGACTTCCCATTCAGGAGCTACGAAAACGCCGCCTTGGACAACCCAACCCCATGGGTTTGAATCATCGTTACCGTTACCAACGTCGGACTTCTGGTTTGCCCAGGTACCGGAGACAGCGAGGTTTGCACCACCGAAGTCGACCTGTGCATCACCAGTGACGCGCCAACGATCATGACGATCTTGGTCGTCATTACCATTCCAAACCCGTTTGGTGTTCTCATAAGAAGCACCGACACCCAAGAGGACGCCAGCTTCGCCACCGGGCATGCTAGTGAATGAGTCAAACTGCTCCCAAGTACCACCAGCAAGGAATTCCGCACGACCTGTGATTGCAGGTTGTGAGTTTCCGGTATCGTCAAACTGAACGTTGCCTTGGCCATCACCGTTTCCGTACATGGCACGGACGCGGAAAATATCACTTTCCCAAGCCAATGACAGACCATTCTGGACGCCACTCTGGAAGAAGTAGCTGACCAATGAACGCTCGATGCCAAGCTGGTTCTCAGCGTTGACCATCCACTCGCGCATCAAAGGAGTCTTTTGAATACCCATACGGAGACTGAGGCCATCGCCAAGGTCCTTGTCGATGTAAGCCCAGTCAATATTGTTGCCAGCGTATGAGCCATAAGCACCGAACTGCAAACGCACGTTGTATGTCCAAGTTGGATCAACAACGTTGCCAGAGAAGTTTAGCGCCATACGAGCAAGCTCAAAGCCCGCATTGTTGCCGAAGTTATCGTCATCTCTATCGTTGTTACCATTATCGGCGCGGCTGTTCCAGACCCAGCGAGCCTGCATCAGACCGTTGATCTTCAGTGACCAATTGCTATCGGCACTGACAATCATGAAGCCATCCTGATAACCCGCGGTAACGCCACCTTGCAGGAGGCTGGCTCGGGTGTCAGCGTCGGCCAGAACGTCTTGGACCAAGCCACGGATCTCTTCTGCTCGTTGATCGGTAAGCCATTGGTCATTGTTTGTTGTTGAAAGCTGGTTAATCTTTGCTTCAGCTGCTGCTAAGCGTGCTTCCAGTTCTCTGT